>CAZANS010000030.1:2418-14563 GCA_964486565.1 uncultured Victivallales bacterium | reverse complement strand
AGTATCAGCGCGACATCCGGGACCTTGGAGTTGATCTCCCCGCTTGAGCAGTATTTCCTCAGCGGCCTGACAAGCTCGCTGGCCCTCTTCGATGTCTTGCACAGCAGATTCGCAAACATGATGAATGCCAGCCCCTGGGACTCGGCGGTGTAGTTCTCGCGGAAGTAATAATGCCCTGAAAGCTCCCCCGCGAACACCGCGTCGAGCTCGCGCATCTGGGCCTTTATGAAGGCATGCCCTACACGGGACATGACGGCTTTCCCGCCGTTATGTTCGATGCATTCCTTGACCGCGCGGCTGCTCCGCAGGTCGTAAAGTATCGTCGCCGGGCCGGAGGTGAGTATGTCCTGTGCTATCAGCGCGCCGAAGAGATCCATTGGTATGATGTTGCCCTCGTCGTCCACGAAGCCACAGCGGTCGGCGTCGCCGTCGAATCCGGCGCCGAAGTCCGCCCCGGTCTCCCGTACCTTCGAGCAAAGCGCGTCGAGCGTGTCCAGCTTCAGTGGATTGGCCTCGTGGTTCGGGAATGTCCCGTCAAGATCCTTGTACATCGGGATTATCTCGAAAAGGTCCTCTATCTTGGCTATCTCCAACGATCCCATGGCGTTGGCGTAGTCCACGACGACCTTGAGCTTGCGGTCAAGCCTGGCATGGTCGCGCAGGAACTTGCCGTACTCGGGGGATATGTCGTACTTGCTTATCGAGCCGGCCCTTTCCGAAGTGCCCCAGCCAGAGCTCTCGACTATCCATTGGATATCCCTTATGCCGGTGTCGCCGCCGATGGGTATGGCGTTCTCCCGGCAGAGCTTGAAGCCGTTCCACTGTGCAGGATTGTGCGAGGCGGTGATGATTATGCTCCCGTCGGCCTTGAGCAGCCCGTTCGCATGGTAAGACATCGGGGTCGAGCACAAGCCGAGGTCTATCAGATCCGCCCCCTGCTCCGTGATCCCCTTCGCCAGCGCGGCGAATATCGGCTCGGAATGAGGCCGCATGTCACGTCCGACAACAACCTTTCGGGCCTTAAGAAAATGCACGAAGGCGCGCCCGATCTTCTCTGCAGTCGCCTCGTTCAGCTCCGTCGGATAAACCCCCCTGATGTCGTATGCCTTGTAAATCCCGGCCATGATGCCTCCTGTTGCCATATTGATGTCCTGCAATTCCGAACCCTAAAGTGGAATCTAGCAATAGTTCCAGATTAAGCAAACGCCATCGAGGACTTTTTTGGAAGGCACGAGACTCATGTCGCGAGCAATGTCCTCATGTCGGCCACGGACACGTGTCTTGATCTGTTTGCGAATTTCGCAGGAGTGATCGGAGGCGTGTCACATCATGCTTACCGCATCCACGTCCACATGGATTCCGACATCTTCTGGCCTGCGCATGTTGACTGCCAGCTCCCTTAGCTTGAGCTTCAGTTTTTTGAGTGCTGTTCCGCGAAATATCATCTGGTATCGGAATTTCCCTTTAATTTTCTCGACGGGTGCGGGCGCTGGGCCGGAGACTTTTATCCCGGCACCGACGAAAGCAGAAAGCGAGGACGCGAAATCCCCTGCGAATTTCGCAACATACTGCTCGTCGCCGCCGTGGAAATGCACGATCGCCAGATGCCCGCAGGGTGGAAACCCCAACTGCTCCCGGATCTCCATCTCCTGTTTGTAGAAACCCTCGTAGTCGTGCTCGACGGCAAATTGAATCGCCGCGTTGAACGGGGTGCAGGTCTGGATCAGCACCTTGCCCTGAACATCACCTCTCCCGGCCCTGCCGGCGACCTGGGTCAGAAGCTGGTACGTCCGCTCGTGGGCCCTGAAGTCAGGCATGTGGAGACTCAGGTCGGCATTCACGATCCCCACCAGCGTTACGTTGGGGAAATGCAGGCCCTTTGCGATCATCTGTGTGCCGATGAGTATGTCCGTCCTGCCGCAGCGGAAAGCGTCAAGGGCATCCTCGTAGGAGTGCCTCCTCGTCATCGTGTCGGAGTCCATCCTGCTTATGCGCGCAAACGGGAAAAGCTTCGCGGCGATGCTCTCTAGCCTCTCGGTGCCGAGGCCGCAGTAGACTATGTCCTTCCCGCCGCAATCCGGACACCTCTCAGGCGCATGCCGTGCGGACCCGCAGAGATGGCAGCTAAGGCAGCCGCGCTTCTTGTGGAAGGTGTAGGGTATCGAGCAGTCAATGCAGCGCGCCACGTAACCGCAGCTTTGGCAGATAAGCTGGGTCGAGTATCCTCGGCGGTTGAGGAAGACTATGCTCTGCTCACCTTTGACCAGACGCTGGTGGATCTCCGCCGCAAGGACCCTGGAGAAGACCTTCACCTTCCCCGTCTCCAGCGCCTCCTGCCGCATGTCCACCACCTCCATCTCGGGCATGAGCTTGTCGTCCACACGGCAGCTCAGGACAGAAAGCAGGTATTTCCCCTTGGCGGCGTTGTGCGCCGACTCGAGCGACGGCGTGGCGGAGCCGAGTATCACACAGGCGTTCTCCCTAAGCCCCCTCATCACCGCCACGTCGCGGGCATGGTAGCGCGGAGCCTCGTCCTGCTTGTATGAGTTCTCGTGCTCCTCGTCAACGATGATGAGGCCGAGTTCCTTGAAAGGCGCGAAGAGTGCCGAGCGCGCGCCGACGACTATCCGTACCCGCCCGTTGTTTATGCGCATCCACTCGTCGTAGCGCTCGCCGTCGCTCAGGCCGCTGTGAAGGACGCTCACCATCTCACCGAAGCGCTCCCTGAACCTCTCAGTCGTCTGGGGCGTTAGGGATATCTCCGGAACCAGCACTATCGCGTCGCAACCATGCCCGAGACTCCTCTCGATCGCCTGTAGATAGACCTCGGTCTTCCCGCTGCCTGTCACTCCATGAAGCAGCAAGGTGTGCTGCTCCGTCTTGCGGTCAAGCATCCGCCCGATAAGTTCGAGTGCCCTGGCCTGCTCCTCCGTCGGTGCCTGCGCAGCGGTGCGCGTGACATTGACACCTTTGAAGGGATCGCGGTCGAACTCCTCCGCCGACTTCTCAACCATCCCCGACTTGACCAGCCCGGGCAGCGCCGACGCCCCGCCGCCGGCCTCCCGCAAAAGCATACTCTTGCTTACGCCATGGTGCCCCAGAAGCACATTCAGTATCGCGCATTTCGCAGGCGATTTCTTGCTGTTCTCAAGGATGAAGCGCTGCGCTTCCTCCCCTGTGCTCTTCAGATAATACCGGTCTGCTGTCCTCCTCTTCTGCTTCCCGCTGCGAACCGCGCCCGGAAGCAAGGCTCTTACCGCCTGCTCCCGTGAACAACAGTAGTACTCCGACATCCACTCGCCAAGCCGAATCAGCGGCTCTCTGACCTCGGGATGGCTCTCCCTCAGGCCGGCTATCTCCTTCAGCTTGTCAGAGGGATAGCCCGAGGCGTCCTTCAGCCCGACAACAAAACCCGTCCGCTGAGAATGCCCGAAAGGAACAACCACCTGGGACCCCGCACGGACCTTGCCACGCAGATCATAAGGGATCAAATAGTCGAAAACCCTGTCCAACGACAGGTTGACTATCACCTTGGCTATCTTTTTCGCTTCAGCACTCATGACTTGGGATATAACCTGGAATCATCACATCCCACACCGGGTGGAACGGATGCGCCTTCGAGGAAATCCGGCCTGTCTCCCTGTGTGACACCAATTGTCAGAAACCTGACTGGCTTCCTGCTGCCGGCGGGGAAGACCCTGACGCTGAGATCGTCGAGATCGCATGCCTCGATGTCGAGCCTCACCCTGAGCGCCCCGCGGAGCACCGCCGCGACCTCCTGAAGTCTTGCAGGATCGGATAGCGCCACCGACACCTTGACGCTGTCGGAGAGCCCGTCCCGCGTGACCTGGACTTGGTAAAGCCGGACGAATTCAAGATTGTCGAGCGTGTTGAACACCGCGTCCGGGTAGAACTTGGTGCCCTGGCACTTGATCATCTGGTTCTTTCTCCCGATTATCGGGCCCAGGCGTAGGGAGTTCCTGCCGCAGGCGCAGGGTTCGTCAAGCACAAACGACACGTCGCCTGTGCAGTACCTCACCAAGGGCATCGCCATGACATGCAGCGGTGTCAGCACAACCTCTCCAGGCTCGCCGGGCCCTAGAGCATTGCCGCTTTCGTCAACTATCTCGACAATGCAAAGCTCGGGGATCAGATGCCCGCCTTTGCGAATCTCGCACTCGCAAAACGCGCTGGCCGTCTCGGTGGATGCATAGGTGGAGTAGCACTTAGCGTTCCACATGCCCTGCAGCATGGACGATGCCAGCGTGGGGTGCAGTTCATAGCCGCCGCCGGGCGGGAATTCAGCGGCCCATAGGGGCTCGCCTATGCACACCAGCCTCCCGATGCCAGCGTCCTCCGGCACCACGCCGGATGATTTTGCGAATTTCGCAAGCGAGAGCAGGAATGACGGCACGCCGATCAGCGTGGAAGGCCTCAGATCACTGATCAGCCTCAGATGGCTCTCGAGCGTGCTCACCCCGCTTCGCACGGCCGTGGCACCTATCCCGCGGCACCCCAGATAATATGCCAGCCCTGCGATGAAGCAACGGTCAATGGTGCATGTGAGAAGCACTGTGTCGGACTTGGACATGCCTGTGGCCGACAGTGCCTCGGTCTCGTTGTACTGCAGCCGGGCGAGGTCAAGCTCCGAATATCCGAAATACACCGGCGCACCGGTCGTCCCGGAGGTGTGCACCATGTCAACGACATCGCTGTCGGGACATGCCTTGAAATCTTTCCCATGCGCCTCGAGATCGTCCTTAGAGGTCAGCGGCAGGAGGCTCAGGTTCGACATGTCGAAGCTGTCAGGTCTGACACCCTTCAGGGCATCGCTGTAGAACCGCGAGTCGGACAGCACATGCGAAAGATGCGTCCGGAGCATGGCAGTCTGTGCATCCCGTATCTCACCGCAGCTCCTGAATGCCAGCCCGTGGAAGGACTTGTAGCTCATCTCATTCCTTCTTGTATTTTGTCTCCCATGGCAGGGGTCCCCACTTCCCGCTGCCCATCCTGTTTCTCACGGCCTCGAGCATCTCCTCCTCCATCTTTTTCTGCTGCAACGTGTAGTTCCAGCTACGGTTGAACTCGACCATCTTTATCATTATCTGCGAGCTGCTCTCCGTCTCCTTCTTCAGCCTGATCGTCGTCTGCAGTACAAGATAGAAATTGATGTTGCGCGACTGATAAAGGTACATGTAGCCAGACTCCTCGTAAAGCTCTGGGGGGACATATCCGAACTCGCTTTCATCCCTGATCAGCTTCTCCTTCAAGGCCGCCGAGACATCCTCGAAGGGGTACTCCAGAGGTTGTCCGCGGAAACACGCTCCCAACAACAACCCCGACACCAAGAAAAACACTTTTATCAAGAGCCGATTGCACCCCCCCCTGTGGCCGCCTGCCTGTTCATCGCACACAGACAGCCGCGGCATGCCATCATGGATGCGAGGCCACGCCGATGCGGAAGTGGGCATGCCTGTTTTGTCTGTCCCCGGAATTGTCATAAAACAAAGAATTCCAAATTCATTCAAAAAGTCTACACTGACTAAACACGATTCTGGCTCCCGGCATACAGTCGGTCGAACGAAGTAAAAGATAGCCCTTGCGCCGGGGCTTTGCAAGCGACGGTTCAATGCAAGTTGATCAGGTCAGACATTCTTGCCGGCTCGTTGACCATACAGCCGATGCTGAAGTCGTTGTGATATTCGGTCTCCCATAACCCTGAATGAAGCAGTTATATCTCAAAAACGACAGGTAAGGTATTTGTAGAGCCAGGTCCAGAACACCGCGTCAGCACCCTTGTCGGCCGGGAGGTCGGAACCACCCTGAGGAATCACGCACAATACCAGCTCCGTGTCAGGGCGCGGGCCGCTCAGCGCCATCTCGTCGTATGTCGCATGCCATATCGGGTTAAGCCTGCTGCGGGGGCTGGATCGAGCTGCCGCCAGGAGTCAAGGCCAAGCTCGAATTGCAGTGGGCGAGCATCTCTCTGGAAAAACAGCGTAATATTATTTGCTTCCACGCTTGAGGATTTCCCGCGATAATGCTATAATATGCCCCGCTGTTCGGATAGTCCGAACATTTTGACGGCGCCTGCGCCGCTTCAGAGGCATAGGCGAGGAGTCAGTTTTTCAACTTGGAGTTGTTCAGATGCCTACGTACGAATATATCTGCAATTCATGCAATCATGAGTTCGAAGTCTTCCAGAAGATGACCGAGGCTGTGTTGAAGAAGTGCCCGGAATGCAAGCGCAACATGCTCAAACGAAAGATCGGCACGGGTGCAGGGATAATATTCAAGGGCAGCGGCTTCTACCAGACTGACTACCGTTCGAAAAGCTACACCGAGGCCGCGAAGAAGGACAAGCCGGAGTCCCCAGCCCCATCTCCATCGGAGGGCAAGAAGGCATCCGGCGAATCAAAAAAAGAAACAGCCAAGGCAGATTGAAGCAGGCCTTAAGCTTTCAAAAGAAACAATCATTTTGCAAAGGAGTACAAGAGATGCTGATCAAGTGCGGCAAGTGCAGTCATGAAAACCAGTTGGGCGCCATCTTCTGCCGGGAATGCGGGACAAAGCTTGATGTCGAGACCATAAGACCACAAGTAAAGGGCTCAGCCAGCAACTTCAATGTCTTCGGCATCGTCAGGAGGGTCGTTGGAGGGGTGATTCTGCTGACCCTGATCTATGTCATGGGCATGATGTTCTATCCCGAGTCGCCCCGCAGCGGGGTTATTTCCGGAGATCAGGAGACGAAGGTCAAGGAGAAGTACAATGCTATTCTCAACAGGCTTGACGGCAGGTACGGCGAGGACAAGTATGTGTTCACCCCAGACGAGGTGACCTACCTCCACAACAATGAGCTGACCGAGAAGGCTGTCAGCGATTCAGGGTCGTATGCCATCGAGAACATCTACTTCACCATTGACTCCAGAAACTTCATACACTTGATGATACAGTCCAAGTTCGCCGGCAAGCTGCCTGTCACATTCGCCGTCAAGGGCGTGCTCCTGGACGACTCCACGCAGTTCAGGGTGGTCAACGCCAAAATGGGGCACTTCTCGATTCCGAAATTTCTGCACGGCAAGGTGATCGAGAAGTTCACCTCCGGGACTAACGAAGGCGTGATCAAGAAGATTCTTGACGGCTCGAAGGACTTCAGGGTCGAGAACGGCGACTTCGTGGTCGAGCTCAAGAAGGTCAAGTAGCTCGGATTTCCTTAATTGAAGACGGGAGAAGCGGCATGTCATCACTGACGATAATCCTCCTGCTGGTGCTGCTTTTTATTGCTGCGTCCGCAGTGGCCTTGCTGCTCATGAAACTCAAGCGTGAACGCAGTGAGGCTGCGTCGGCCCCCACTGTGATTCAACCTGACAACGTCACGGGTTCTGATGGGAGGTCGCCTGCTCCCATGTCACAGCATACAATTATTCTCGGGGAAGATGAGAAGCCCCCTGCCACAGGAACCTTGATTGGCGACTACACTGTGATAAGCCAGATAGGCACCGGCGGTATGGGCAGGATCATGAAGGCATCCGCGCCCGACGGGGCTGTCGTCGCACTCAAGATCATCAAGTCGGAGCACATAGGCAAAAAGGCCATCATCGAGCGCTTCGAGCAGGAGATGAAAATCTGCGCTTCCCTGAGCCACAGAAATATCGCCTCGATCATCGGCTGGGGACTGGACAGCTTCGGCAGGAACTACTTCGCGATGGAGTTCGTCGAGGGCTCGGATCTGCGCGACAGGCTGGTGGACAACGAGGTGGGTCTTGCCTTGGCAGTTGATGTCTTCACCCAGCTTTGCGAAGGCTTGCTCTACGCCCATTCCAAGGGTGTGATACACAGGGACATCAAGCCCGAGAACATAATAATTGACAGGGAGGGAGTGGCGAAGATAGTTGACTTCGGGATCGCCAAGGACACCACCTCGGGCTCGATGACCATGACGGATGTCGTGATGGGTTCGCCGATCTACATGAGCCCGGAGCAGAAGTCGGACTTCAAGAACGTGGACCGCCGTGCAGATATCTATGCCGCCGGCGCGGTCTTCTACGAGATGCTCTCAGGCGAGATGCCAGGAGGGTTGCTCAGGATAGACCTCGTCCCCGAGAACCTAAGGACCATCATCGAGAAATGCATCGCGTACAAAGCAGAGGACCGCTACTCGAGCTGCCTGGATATCCTAGAGGACCTCAAGACCTACTGCCAGGGAGGCTGCATCACGCGCGACCAGAAGGCAATCCGGTTGATCGAGGGCAATGTCAAGCTACGGCAGGCACTGATAGACAGCTTCTACCCTTGTGAGAACCCGACTGTCAGGGGGCTGGCCCTGGATGCCTTCTACATCCCCGCTGAGGGCATAGGCGGCAACTACTACGACTATATAAAGATTGACGATGACAGGACCGGCATTCTTGTGGGGAATCTTTTTGAGCGCCCCGATGTGCAGGCGGCATTTTTCCTGGCGATGCTGCGCAGCGCTTTCCGGATATTCGCCACCGAATCCACAGACCCGGGAAAGGTGCTGTCGAAAGTCAACAACTTCATGTCGAAGGAGCGCTTCGACAACTTCGCGGTCATGTCCTACATGGTGTTCGACAGCAGCACCTCCGAGATATCCGTGGCCACGGCCGGATTCAGGCCCGTGATGGTGCTCAAGGACGGAGCGGAGGACTTCCTTGACATCCAGCCCGAAGGCGTGGCCATAGGGGTCATGGAGGACTACGAGTACGCCACCGAGACCATGAAGCTCGCCAAGGGGGACCTCATGATGCTCTCATCCGCCGGCATAGGGAAGACCGTGAACCGCGAGGGCATCCCATTCGGCGACCAGAGACTTGCCAAGACCACGCTCTCAAACGCATCCAAAACCCCCTCCGAAATCATCTCAGGCATCAAAAACACCATACTCTACTACGGCGCTGGAACGGCACAGGAGGACGATATCACGGTGCTGATTGCGAAAGTCGCATGAACCTATACGAGGTGTGAGTACTATTAAAATCAGGGGGAAACACCTTTTCTATATTTATCTGGCGGGCATCGCGCTCCTGGCATTTCTGCTGGTTATGGCATTGAGGAAGAGATCCTTGTTTTTCTGGACTGCCGCAACTGCTTTATTTAGGATAAACGGACAGCAATCCCCTGGGGAACTCGTCGGGAGGCTTTTGGTCAATCAGGAGACTCGCTGATTCTGCCGACAAGCCGCAGAAGCCCGTCGAGTATCGTCGTGGGGTGCGGGGGGCACCCCGGTATGAACAGGTCCACCGGGAAAAAGTTCTCAAGGCCCCCGCAGATATCCTCCCCGCCCTTGAAAATCCCTCCGGAAACCGCACAGGCACCGACCGCTATCACAAGTTTGGGCTCCGGGACAGCCTCGTAGGTCTTTTCAAGCGCCAGCGACATGTTTCGAGTTATCGGCCCGGTGACAAGAATCCCGTCTGCGTGCCTCGGGGATGCAACGAACTGGATGCCAAACCTTCCCAGGTCCCAGCCGATTGTCCCCAGTACGTTGGTGTCTGCCTCGCATGCATTGCAACCGCCGGCACTGACCTGACGGAGTTTCAACGACCTGCCGAAAAGACTCCTGATCTCCTTTCTCAGCTTCAATTCCCTCGATTGAAGGCCAGAAGAAACCAGCAGCCCTTCACGCGACGACGAGCACAATGAGTAGTCCTTTTCGAAGCTGATCGCCCCCTCGGGGCAGGCAGATGCACACTTGCCGCAGAATATGCATGCGCCGATGTCAATCGAGATCCCCTCAAAGGACTTCCCTATGCAGGACACCGGGCATACCGAGGCGCATTTCAGGCATTGCGTACAGTTTCCCGCCAGCACCGGCATCCCGAGGAAGCGTTCAGGCATGGGGAAGTCGGGGGCAGGGAACTTGAATGTCCGGTGCCCCTGTTTCAATCTCGATTTTAAGGCGCTTATCATGTTGGGGCTCCTGCATTATGCGGGTTTAAAGGTCAAATCCGCAGTAAGAAAGATTGAAGCTTTTGTTGCACAATGGGAAATTGTAGATCAGCTCGTTTTTGAGCACGAGCTCGAGCGCGGTCCAGTTATGGAAGGATGGATCAACCATCTTGTACCTTCTGAATCTTCCGTCATTTCCGGTTACAGCGACGTGGCAGACCTCACCGCGCCAGCCTTCGACCAGGGAGATAGCCAGAGAGTCGGGCTGCAGCTTCAGCTCAGGTGCTTTCGCCGCCGCTACATGATCCACCAAATCTTCAAGATGCCCGAGTATAAAGGCGGCTGAATTCTTCGCCTCGATCCATCGCGCGAGAGCCCTGGCATGAACATCGCCTGAGTCGCATTGGGCAATTGGGATGCATGATTTCAAGTATTCACCTGTCGGGAAATCATTTCTGATATCCCTGCAGATGCCAGATGCCCGGGCGGCGAGGCCGACAGCCCCGATGGACTCCGCCAGATCTTTTGGCAGAACACCGCAGTTCTCGAATCTCTCTGTTACCGATGGGGAAGCGAAAAGCAGGTTGGCCGCGTCCGCGAGGTCATCCAAAGAGTCAGTAAAATATCTTTCAAGTTTTTTGATCCCTTTTGTGTCAAGAGATCGGGAGGCACCCCCAGGGATCACGGCTCCCCTGCCGAACCTGTTGCCGCAGAACATCGCTGTCATGTTGAGAAAATCCCCCCTTATCCTACCGCAGTACGACGATGTCGGAAGAAACGCCACGTCATTCGCCAAGGCGCCTATGTCTCCGGCATGGTTCGCCATCCTTTCCAACTCAAGCAGGACTGCCCTCACAACCATGCCATTCCCGGGGACAGCCGCCCTGGCGGTGGGATCCAGAGCCTCGAGTATCTGGCAATACGCGGATGTATGCGCCACAGTGCTGTCGCCGGCGGCGGTTTCAATAAGATGGACGCTCCTTCTGTCGGGGCCGCCCAAAAGCGACTTTTCAATTCCACGGTGCTGGTACCCCAAGGAAATCTCGAGGTTGAACACATGTTCCCCATGGCATTGGAAGCGGAAGTGCCCGGGCTCTATGATCCCCGCGTGCACAGGGCCCACAGCTACCTCGTGGACATCCTGACCCGCGACTCGCTTGAAAGGGATGACCGACGGAAGAATGCCCTTCCCGTCGGGGGATGCCCAAACGTCAGTTCCAGAAAACGGCCTGTGGAACCTTACGGGATTCAACCTTGGATGCCCCTCGACTGTTATGCCGAACTGCTCGGCGATCTCCCGCTCGAAAAGCTGGGCTTGCGGGCATATCTTGGAAATGGACTTGATCGAAGGTTTTCTGAGCAAACACGAGCCCGTGGCAAGCTGCCCGTTCAGGTCGTCTGCGAGAATCGCAATCAAACGGTGCCCCCCCCCAGGTTCCTCGAGCGCAAAGAAAGCCGATATCCGGTGATCGCCCTTCCCGCATTGATCCGCTATGCCTTCAAGCAAGACATCTGCAGGGGATACCGGAATCTCAGAAAGCCTGTACGGCTGACAATGACGAAGCGGGATGAAAATTGAATTAAAATCACTCAAGGCTGGAACCCTCCGCTTATCTTTCTCAGGAAGTCAAGAAGCCCCTCGGGCAGGTAGAGACCGAGGAAAAAGGAGAGAAGTAGAAGCAGCAGGGGTGAGAGGATCCTGCCTTTCGACTCCCTCCAACTCGACTTGCCCTCAGGAGAAGTTCCGAAAAACATCTCTATGCCAGCACGGACCATCACAGCAAAAATCAGGAACAAAAAAAACAAAAGCAGCGACGCGGATAAATATCTGCCACCCGAAAACAATTCCTTTATGATGAGAAACTCGCTGATAAAAAGCCCCGAAGGGGGCGTGCCGCATATCGCCAGAAGCCCGCAGAACCACAGCAGTCCTGTCTCAGGGGCCAACCTGGAAAGCCCTTTAACCTCCATTGCCCTACGGGTGCCGAAAGCCGAGAGGATGTTGCCGGAAGTCAAAAAAAGCATGCCCTTGGTCAAGGAATGATTTATAACATGCAGCATCGCGGCGATGACAGCGGCTCCTCCCAGCCCGGCGCCGAGCATCGCTATCCCCATATGCTCCACGCTCGAGTAGGCCAGCATCCGTTTGTAGTCCTTCTGAGCCACCATGAAGAACGCCGCCGCGCCAGCAGAAAACAGACCGATGAATATCATCAATCCCCCGCTGAATGAGCCT
>CAZANS010000030.1:0-2408 GCA_964486565.1 uncultured Victivallales bacterium | reverse complement strand
CCCAGAAAGGCACAGTTCAGCAGTGCGCCTGAGAGAAGCGAGGACACAAATGCCGGCGATTCACCGTGTGCGGCGGGAAGCCATGTGTGCATCGGGGCAAGCCCTGTCTTGGTGCCGTAGCCGACCAAGAAAAATACAAATGCCATCATCAACATTTGGCTGTCTGCAGTGCCTGCCGACTCTTTAAGTTCTGAAATGAAGAGACTGCCCCCGGCAGCTTCCGAGAAGGAGACCATCACAAGCAAATTGCCTATCAGCGAAAACCCTATCCCGACTGAACATATCATCACGTATTTCCAAGTGGCCTCAAGGGACTTGCGTGTGCGGTAGTAGTACACCAGCGGTGCGCTGGCGAAGGTCGTGGCCTCGATACCGACCCAAAGGATTCCGAGGTGCCCGGCTGCGCACACAAGGCTCATTGTCCCGCAGAATATCAGAAGGCAGGCCGAGAAAAGCCTCCCGTGCGAGTCAGTTAAAATAACACCCTCATGCCCAGCATCCTTATGGCTCTCATGCAACTCACTCATATACGCCGCAGCATAAACTGAGGAAACAAGGAAAAGCAAGCTCATCGTGCATAGGAAAAGATGCCCCGTCTCGTCAAGATGCAGCATCCCCCCCCAAATCGGCGAAGCCCCAGAAAAAAGCGACAGCAACGAGAGCAGAAAATGAACCGCCGCAGTCGCCACCAAAACCATGTTGCGAAACTTTTCATCCTTAATGAAGAAGGTGGCGATGCCGGCCAGTATCGGGACTAGGATTATTGCCGCAGTCATGGCGAGACTCCCTCCTCTGCAGCGCCGTCATCACCCATCGAATCCGTGTCTATATGGTCGAATTCCTTGTTAATATGGAACACGACGATCCCGGAAAGCAATATGAAGACAAGAAGGTCAAGGATCACCCCGAGCTCGACAAGTATGTTTTGCTCGAGCATCAGCGAGGTGCCCAGAAGATATATGCCGTTCTCAAACACGACGTACCCCACTACCTGTGTTATGGCCTTGACCCTTGCAATTATAATAAACAGCCCAGTGTATATTGTGAAGACCGCTGCGGAGACCCCCAATGCCGAGCCGCCATGGCTGGCGATATCCAGGCGCCCGCAAAGCCAGAACGAGAAAATCAGGGCGCCAAGCCCAAGCATTATGGATGCCGAGTAACCGACTATCGGCTCAGTCTCACGTCTTGCACGAACAACCCGCAAGACCCTCTGGAGAAGAGCAGGAAAAACAAGCGCCTTGACCACAAATATCAAACAACAAAAAAACAGGGCGTGAGGCATGTCAAGGTACGAGAAGGGCACAAGAGACAATATGAAGCCCTGAAGCGACAGCAGCTTGATACAGCCCCTTATTCGGCTGGAGGCGATAATTGCGAAGTTCGCAACTATCATCAGGATAAAGATAATTTGTGAGGGATGGTTCATGTTGTTGCTCCAAGAGCTATAAGAAGGGCCAGCGAGGACAGCGCCGAGGCTAAAAGAAGCATCCTGCGCACCTTCTCGAAACGGAATCGCGCCATAACCGACTCGACCACCCCGACAAGGACACAGACGCTGGCTATCCCCGCAACACGTATGGCAATGTCACCTATTATGCTTCCCGGCAAGCCCGCAGGCATTATGCAGCAGACTGTCAGGGATGCGAAAAGCCACAGCTTGAGCGACGCGGCATAGAAGATCATTCCCAAGTCGGGGCCGCTGTTGTCCAGCACCATGACCTCGTGTATCATCGTCAGCTCCAGATGCGTGTTGGGGTCGTCCGCCGGCATGCGGCAGTTCTCGACAAGAAGCACGATGAAAAGGGACACGAACATCAATATCCTCACCGTCAAGGGGACTGCCGCAGTGAACATCGCCGCCGCCGACATGCTCCTCGATGCCGCCGCGGCGGCAAGTATCAAAATAAGAAATGCCGCCTCGGCGAAAGGCGCCAGCATCACCTCCCTGCTGGCCCCCATCCCCTCGAAGCTCGAACCGGTGTCAAGCGCGGAAAGCACAGTCGCGAACCTCGCAAGCGCAAGCATATATACGGCAAGCACTATATCCCCGGGGAACGAGAGTGCCGCCCCTTCCGAAGTGAATGAAAAGATGGCCAGCGCAAAAACTATCGAGGCCAGCGACACGGCTGGGGCGATCCTGAAGACCCATGTAGTGCTCCGGCTAAAGACCGCGCCCTTGCGCAGAAGTTTGAATATGTCGAAATATAGCTGGAGAAGTGGCTGACCGTTCCTTCCCGAGAAAAAAGCCTTCGTCCTGTTCACCACACCGATCATAAAAGGTGCAAGGACAAGCCCGCAGAGCAGAGGAAGCACGTTGAAAGCTATCGTGTTTGTATCAGCCATACAACAGACTCCATGCCAGTAGGACAACAAGCGCGACGACAACGAGGAGTATCTGCAGGTGT
>CAZANS010000029.1:0-14621 GCA_964486565.1 uncultured Victivallales bacterium | reverse complement strand
GATGCCTACCCTTGTGTCGCTTTTGAGATCCGGTGCATCGAGGATAAACTTGTAGCGGTCATGGTGGGACAGCCTCAGACCAGCCTCCTCCTTCAACCGGGCAAAACCTCCCGCGAGATCAACATCACGGCCAGGATCGAGGGAATAGTACAGAACGAACAGAATCAACGCAGAAACAATGCCAATGCATACCCCGGCGACACCCTTGCCCATTTTCATGACACTCCTCCTTAGCTTGGATCGAATTCAATGCCCAGACCCCGAAGTTCATCCCTGTATCAATACACACACCATCTAAGTAAGTAAGAACAAGTCAACTTACCCTACAGCCAGATTGCCTGATTTACAAGTTACGGGGATCCGGGGGACTCAGAGAACTGACTTCTCGAAGGCCTCTAACACCTCTGACGGCTTGGGGAATTTATTTGCGCCGGAGGGCAAGCAATACTCCGTCCATGTTTTCCTACTCCAGCACTTCTTCTTCCTTTCCTCTGTCTCCTCTATTTAAATCTATCCCATGAGATGGATTTCCAGTGCGAGAGTTATTAGTGCTGCGGCGAGAGTTGCTGGGGTGATGATTAGTCCGTATCCGATGAATTGCAGGAATGACAGGCGGCAGTCCTTTTCTCGGAGGATTCCCATCCACATGATCCCTGCGAGTGCGCCGAGGGGAGTCAGGTTGGCGCCGAGGTTGGAGCCTATCATGGTTCTGCTCACCGACCCTCCGCGGAGCGAGGCGACCTGCCGCCTGAGCAGCGCGGCATACGAGTCCCTGGCCGAAAGAAGCAGGAGCAGGGAGAGCGAGCACATGACAGCCACCCACCACATCCGCAGGCCGAGATATGGTCGCGGGTCAAGCCCGGCATTGCGGGTGAAATAGTATATGAACGGGGTGAAGGTGAGTATGACGATATCGTTCGAGGTGAATACTGTCAACAGGGACACGGTCAATGTGACTGCGAAGAACAGCCTTGTCCCGTCGGCCCGCGCATATCGCAGTGCGTATCGGGCGCACATCTCGAAGAAGCCCGTGATGTCGAGGAATATGCTCATGAAGACCATCGCAAGGAAAAGCGCTAGCACACCTCCGGGCTGCATTGCGTCCGAACCGGAGATGCTGCGGGAGACATCGCTGTAGCTTAGGAATCCAAAACCCATGATCATCACAGGCCCTAGCAGGGCGCCCATGAAGTAGGTCTGCACGCGGATATGCCTCTTCCCCAGGCTCACGCTCAGATAGGGCCGCCTGAGTATCAGAAGTAATGTCAGGAAGGTCGCCCCCCAGAACACCGCCTGGGTCGCAATTTCTGGACTCATCATAACCTGCTTTACACCATGAAATAATAATTTTCATACTTTTTGCCCCAATCGGCATAAAAAATATACACATATCCAGTACCCCCGTTAGTTCAGCCCCTACCCAACCCCGACGCGGTTCACGCGGAGTTTTGAAACTGGCTCTTGACAAAAAAAAACCCTCCGTCGCCGGAGGGTCGTTCATTGCATTCTTGAACTGTCAGTCTACGGGGAGATCCTGATAGACGATGTTGTATATGTCGTGTCTCTCGTCAATGACCCACTCGGGACGCATGATCGCGCCATATCCCCAACCTTCCTCGCGGGGGTCTTCCTTGCAGCCGGGTAGCGGAACGAAAAACGTGATCACTTCCGTAACGCCCACGACTTCTCTGGCGACGCAGTACGACAGTCCGAGCAGAGCCCCATAGGTGACGGCGGCGAGACCGCCCTCCTCCTGGTTGACGTCGTAGATCTTCACCGGCACTTCAAGCACACCGAGCGCCACATTGCAGATTCCCCTGCCAAGCTTCCTCAAAGGGTTGGCCTGGGCGTTCATGGGGGCCAGCATGATGATCGCGACGGCTGCCAAAGCAACAATAGCCTTACAATATCTCATAACATCTCCTCGAATTAGTCTCCCGAGTTTCCCGTTCCCATTTCTGGGCTAACAAGCACTTAACATATAAGCTCGCTGGCAAAGTTCAAGCGGTTTTTCATCGAGTTATCGAATTTTTATTTATTGGAGCCGATTTTAAAACTCCCTCATTGTTCTTTTCTTGCCGGGCGAGCTAGCCCATCTTTCGCATCGGCGTGGCCTCGCATCCAAAATGGCAGGCCGCGCCTGTCTGCGTGCACCGCACAGGCAGGTGGCCACGGGTAGTTTTGAAATTGGCTCCTCACTCATTTTTTATCCTTTCAAATTCCTTCTTGCCCATGGGCGTGTTGCGTCTGAAAACATAGAAAAAGGAATCGTATAGCAGATAGTTTTTCCCTGGGATGTATCCGATTCTCTCTAGCTCTGGCTGGGAGTCGAACTCCATTGCGAGATCGTAATCTCTGAAGAATGCCTCCTTATAGATGGCCTGCACCTCGGCTGGCCTTAGGACGAGCCATTCCGGGGCGAGTTCGGGGATCACCGCGCCCATGCTGTGCCCTTTCCCCTTGATAAGCCTCACCACTTCCGGGGTGCACAATCCCGGGTAGTCGAGCATTTTGCCCTCGCTGAAGTATCCGATATGCCCGAGGCATTCGAGGAAAATCCTGTCGCCCGGGGACTTGGCATCCTTGAGCCACTTGCCGGCGGCCATCCGTGTGTCGTTCTCTATGAGCTGCTGCTGAACGCGCATCTGGAACATGCTCATGATGAGTACGAAAGCCAGAAACACCGCGACGACGGCGTTGAGGGCGGCGGGGTACAGGATTGCCCTCGAGCTATTTTTCATTCTTGAGAAAAGTGTAAAGAGTCCTGCTGGCAAAGCGATGCAGCCGATCATGCCGACGGGGGGGAAATACCAAGGATAGGGGAAGGACATAAGCCCCAGGTACAGGCAGATGAAAAAGAAGAACACTGACGCGCCGTGCGCGATTCGCGAAATTCGCAAAATCCCCGGATCAGGATTGTTTGAAGCCGCAAAAGGCGACATCATCCAGTAGTAGAAGCAAAAGAAGGACATGCACGACGCGACAATGGCTACATAAACCGGCCATCCTCCGAAGTGCGGATATACAGGCTGGTAGATCCAGGAGACATGGTGCAGCATTCTGGATAAAAACCCGCCAAGCCCCCCCGCGAGCAGGCTGGAGCCTTTCGCAGTGACGGTGTGCGGCACGGGAGTGCCGTAGTAAGCCCAAGTCCAGGCAAACCATGGGAGATAGAGGGACGTGGTGACTATGGCAGACTTGACGATTCCCTTGAGGGCACCAACTCTCTCTCCCGGCAGGGCGCAGGTCAAAGTCGTGAGCATGAAGCCAGCGACATAGAAGCAGGAGTCGGGCCGCGTCCACATCAGGCCGGCCCAGGCCATGCCGGCGTATAGCCATTTCCTGTCGGTGCCGCCAATGCAGAGATAAAAGGACACGCCGCAAAAAAACAGCATCATCGCCGTCTCCATACCGTTGACGCTGAACATGACAGCCTTTGCCTCCAGCAGGTAGAAAAACAACGCGAATGCCGCAGCCCATTTCATTGCGGGGGGTATTTTGGAGAAATTGCGGGGAATTTCTCCGAAGAAGGTCATGGCCACAAACATTGCCCCGCCGACAAATGCCGGGATGCAGACAAGCAGCCTGAAAAGCCAGAGAGCGCCGGAATGCCCCCCCGCCGGAACCACAAGGTAGCACAACGCCGGGATAAGCACTCCTAGAGGCGATGTGAAACCATGTACCCTTTCGCCCTGCTCGTAGACCAGCCCGCGCCCGTCGGCCAAGTTCCGGCTGAACCTGAAGGTGATGAAGAAGTCCTCCCAGATATGCCCGGTATACATGATATAGACGAGCGGAGGGAGAGCCGCCAGGGCGGCGAAAGCCAGAACAAGCCTCCATGGTATCGCGTCGGCTTTAGTTTTCTGCCCCCTGAGCGGCAGGCTGCAATTTTCTGTATCGGCGGTTTTCAAATATCAGTGTTTTGATGTGTTCGGAGGGGCTTGCCTCCCTGTCGTAGGGATGTACGAACCAGGTCTCTCCGAGGGATATGCTCTCGCCGGGGGCGATTGTCCTGTAGTCAAAACCAGAGCTTTTCCAGTCGTCTTCATGCTTACTCCATAAAAAATTCCGCTGCCGATGTTGCTTTATTTTCTCGCGACGCTGTAAATCCAGTCGTTTGTTTCGCCGCACCATGTTCTCGATACCATGTTCCCGGGTCTGCGGGGATTGTTTGCGAATTTCGCAAGTATTCCCTCGAAGTCCTCGAGCTGTTGCATGAATCCGGCAGCCTCAGCGAGTTGCGCGGCGCTGCCCTGCTGACCCGCAAGTGAAGGGAGCTTGCCGATGACCTGCAGGAGAAGCGAGATTATCACCTTGCTCTCCTTCTTGTATGCCTCGACCCCGGGCTGGTGGAAGGCGTTGATGTTGATGAGTTCCGCGTAGAATGCCACCGCGCGCTCGTAGAGGGCGACCAGCATGCCGAGGCTGAAAGCGTCCACCTTGCCGATTCGCATCTGGATGACCTTGCGGTTTTTTTTCTTGAGTGCGGTGGCCAGCCCTGCCTGAAAGCCGTGCAGGTAATCGCCCATGAACACGTTGTCGCCTACCGGAATATGCAGGGTGTCCTCGAGCACCTCGATGAAGGTGACGAAGAAGTCGTCGCGTCCGTCGTTGAGCTGCTGGATGAATGCGTGGGCATCAGTGCCGCCCTTGTTGCCGAACACGTTCAGGCCCTGGTGGACCGTGTTGTCGTCCCTGTCCAGCTCCTTCCCGATGCTTTCCATCACGAGTTGCTGCAGGTACCTCGAGAGGAGGAGCAGCCGGTCGGAGTACGGCACGATGATCATGTTGCTGTCCCCCTTGCCGTCGCCTGCAAGGAACCATGAGGCGGCGAGCAGGTAGGCCGGGTTGTCGGCGGTCTTTGGGTTTCGGGTCAGCTCATCCATGTGGCATGCCCCTGCCAGTAGGCTGGTGAAGTCTATCCCTGCCAATGCCGCCGGCAGGTGGCCGACAACGCTCGTCTCGCTGGTCCTGCCGCCGATTGAGTCGGCCATTGGGAATACCTTGAGCCAGTTGGCCGTCTTGGCGTATTTGTCGAGCTGGCTGTCCTTCATCGTCACGGCGCAGGCATGTGCTGAGAAGTTGAGCCCCGCCCTGGCGAAGGATGCCTCGAACGCGGTGAGGTTGTTTTTGGTCTCCTGTGTCCCACCGGACTTGGAGATGCTGACCACGAGGGTCTTTTCCAGCTCGACACAGTCGAGTATGTCCGCCACGCCTGCGCTGTCGGTGTTGTCGGTGAAATAGATCTTGAGGAATCCGTTGCGTATGTTGTCGGAAAGCTCGTTCCAATACGGGCCGTTGATCGCGAACTGCAAAAGTTGTGGGCCCAGCGCCGACCCGCCGATGCCGTTGATCACCGCATGGTCGAACTTCTTGCCGGAACTGCCTTTGATGCAAGACGACCTGAGTGCCTCGGCGAATGCGTTGACCTCCTTGAACTCCGCCGAGCCGGCGTATGCCTTCCTGTCGGTGAAATGCGTGACCTTGCGGTTCTCGTCGGGGTTCTTTATCTCCCCGCTCTCGATCTTGAGCATCTCCTGGTGTGCCGCCGCGAGTCTGGGCTCCATCTCGAAGAGGTGCGAGGTTTCGAGACGCATTCCTGTGATGTCGAGCATGAAGCTGCCCGGGCCGTCCTCAAACTTTGCCGATTCCTGGTTGATCATGATTTTCTCCTGTCGGTTGCCTTGTCGGTCTTTTTATCCTAAATAAAGCAGTTTCCGCCTTGCGGCAGTCGTTCTGCGAGGTGCCTTACATCTGCCCCGGCGGGATTTTGGTGGACACGGAGGTCGAACTCCCCTACAACCGCCAGTATGTGGTCGAAGATGTCTGCCTGCAACCCCTCATGGACGGGCCATGCAGTGTCGGCGGTGAAAGTCCAGACTTGAATCGGCAGCCCGTGCTCGTTAGGCTGCAACTGGCGGACCATGCTGAGCATTCCCTTGTGTATTCCCGGATGGTTCTTGATGTATTCAAGCAGGTATGCGCGGAAGGTGCCGACGTTGGTCAGCCGTCTTACGTTCATCGGGGATGCCGGATCCGCGCCCCGCGCCCGATTGTCCTCCTCGATGGCCGCAAGCTTATCGTCTATGTATTTGCAGAGGAGCTGCGATTTTCGCAGCCTCGAGATGTCTGCCTCGGAGAGAAAGCGTATGCTTGTCATGTCTATGTTGATGTTTCGGCATATCCTGCGTCCCCCGGCCTCCTGCATGCCGCGCCAGTTCTTGAACGAGTCGGAGATCAAGGCGTAGGTCGGTATCGTCGTGATGGTCTTGTCCCAGTTGCGCACCTTCACCGTGGTCAGCGTGATGTCAATCACATCCCCGTCGGCGTTGTACTTCGGCATCTCCAGCCAGTCGCCCACGGCGAGCATGCGGTTGGCCGAGAGCTGTATGCCTGCCACAAAACCCATGATCGGATCCTTGAAGACCAGCATCAGCACTGCGGTCATCGCGCCCAAGCCGCTGACCAGGATGGTCGGCGACTGCCCCAGGAGCGTTGCCACGGCAACCACAACAAAGGCGAGGAAGGCGACCAGCTTGACCACTTGTATGAAGCTGCGTATCGGCAGTTGGCGGGACAGCGGAAGAGTGTTGTAGATGTCGCTGAGGGAGTCGAGCACGGCGTAGGACGAGAGCAGCCCGAAGAACATGATCCAGAGATTCGCCCCGGTGCAAAGGGTTGTCCATATCTGTGATCCCTCCGGGAAAAACACGCCCGCAAGGGCATGGACGACGACCCCCGGGGCCAGCTCCGCCAGACGGTTGAAAGTACCTCTTTTGACAAATATCTCGTCATAGTCGGTCCTCGTCCGGACAGCCACCGCGGCAATCAGCCTGGCCACGCCAAGCCGAAGCACCGCATAGACCACGGCCGCGACCGCGAATATCTGCCCCATGGCCGCCGCATCGGCAAAAAACTCCGGGGATATGAAATATTTAAAGTCAAACATATTATCCTCTCCCATACAAGTCAAAATTTTCGAGTCTAAAGCATATAGCTCCAAGGCCAGAATGTCAAACGAAAATTGAAAACGTCGGGATTAAGGGCTAGAATAATGCAGTAATCGGGAATGAGAGAGGCGAGGATATGACATTGCAGTGCGAATTGTGCCCGAGGCGTTGTGTCTTGGGGGAGGGAGCGCGTGGCAACTGCCGGGTGAGGGTGAACCTGGACGGCAGGCTTGTCTCGCTGGTCTACGGATTCCCCTGCGCGATGCATGTGGACCCGATGGAGAAGAAGCCGCTTTACCACTTCCTCCCCGGCACAAGCATCCTTTCGCTGGCCACCGCAGGATGCAACCTGCACTGCCTCAACTGTCAGAACTGGCAGATATCCCAGCTCGACCCGGAGGAAAGCACTGCGTCGCATGTGCCCCCGCAGGCGCTGGTTGACCTGGCCAGAAAACATGAGTGCCCCTCGATCGCCTACACCTATACCGATCCGGTGATATACTACGAGTACACGTTGGAAAGCTCGCGCCTGGCAAAGAAGAACGGGATAAAAAACGTCCTCGTCACCGCGGGATACATCAACCCCGAGCCTTGGAAGAAGCTGCTCGAGGTAACAGACGCGGCAAACATAGACCTCAAGGGCATCACAAACGACTTCTACGAGAAGGTGTGCTCCGCGACGCTCAGGCCCGTGCTGGACTCCCTTGTCGCCGCCCGGAAGGCTGGTATAGTGCTTGAGGTCACACATCTGATCATCCCCACCTTGAACGACGCCCCACGCGACACCGCGAAGCTGTGCCGTTGGGTCAAGGAGAACCTCGGCTCCGACACCCCCGTCCACTTCTCAAGGTTCCACCCCCGATACAAGATGAAAAACCTCCCGGCGACACCTTCCGCCACGCTCGACAGGGCCTACGAAATAGCACATGAGGAAGGGCTAGAGTACGTCTACATCGGAAACATCCTCAGCCGCAAGGGACAAGACACCGTTTGCCCCAAATGCTCCCATCTGCTGGTCTTGCGCAGCGGATACAGGGTCAGGGAGAACCTCATCGCCGACGCCAAGTGCCCGAAATGCGGGAAGCGCATCTCAGGCGAATGGAAGTAGCACGGGGAGTTCAACGTCCGAAATCCCAATCTCGAAATCCTGAACGTGGCGAGGTCTTCCTAAAGAGTCGGGAGCATTCTGCTCCCTGCTCCCGTGTCTGTATGGGCGAACTGCCAAGGCCACCTATGCCCTCGCATGCTCATTTGTCAGCGGACTTGCTTTCTCCGCCGGCGGACCTTGCGAATTTCGCAGCGAGCAACAAAGTGAACATGACACCCCAGAAGAGGATTGACAGGAAGAATATCCATGCGCCTGTGGAAAGCTGTATCGCGGCGGCCCACTGTCCGATGAAGGAGTCGCCGGCGAGCTGCAGCCCCAGCATGACCAGGAAGCCCCCGGCGAGTCCGAGGAGGACCGAGGCACCGGCGGACGCAAGGTAGCCGCCGGAACGCGACTCGGGGAGCATTCTGAGCTTCCAGTCGCCACCGACGATGGCGGCGATCAGCGCACCGATGAAAATCCCGCCCAGGAAGCCCGTCTGCCAGTCCAGGAAGGGAGGCTCCTTGATTGCGCGGTTGTGGTAGGTCTCCTGGCAGTATTCCGACAGCACGATGTATGCGTCGCTCATCCCCGGCGGGGAGTCCAGCACGTATAGGGCCAGGACGAACAAAAACGCGACGGCTATGCCTGATAAATACGGCGACCACCTTGACGTGAAGAATTTAGTTATCATCTGAGATCCTGTTCCTTCGGAAATATATTGTGTAGTGTACAGCAGTCAGGAAAACAAGCAATGCCGAGCCAATCCAAGGCCTTATGAGAAGCAAGGCTGAAGATAGAATGAAAAGCAGTATTATCATCTCCCTTTCGGAGTAGTCGAAGGCGTAGTTCCAGTGCTGGAACATGGCGTGCAGCAAGGGGTGTTGGCGCTGGCGGATGACCGTCTTCAACTCGGAGTTGATCTTCGCCCATGACTCCGGGCGCTCAAAAGGCTTCTTCGCCATCATCGTATAGACCAGCGCGCTTAAGCGCGCGGGGGTGCCGGGGACAGCCTGGCTGAGTTTCGGCGGGCTGTTCTTGAGGTGCTTGAACACCAGCTCCTTCAGACTCTCCGCCTGGAAGGGCGGCTCGTCGGCGACAAGATGGTACAGCATGCAGCCGAAGGAGTATATGTCCGCCTGGATGTCGCAGGGTCTTCTCTTGCCGGAGATCGTCTCCGGGGAGACATAAAGGGGCGTGCCGTAGACTTTCGAGCTCTTGCGTTTGGCGCAGTGGAATATTGTCTCGGCGAGGCCGAAGTCCGCAAGCTTTGGCACGCCGTCGAAGTCGAGCATTATGTTTGCCGGCTTGAGATCCCCGTGGGTGAGCTGCATGAACTTCTGCCCGTAGCTGAGGGCATCTGAAATCTTGAGCGCTATGTCGAGCACACGGTCGAGAGGCAACTGGTCCTTCTGGTATATCATCTCCTGGAGGTCCCCGCCCTCCACAAGCTCCATGGCCAGGTAGGAAAGCCCCTCGGGCGTCATACCCGCATCGTAGACCTTGACTATGTTCGGGTGGTCCAGCTTGGCCATCGAATGGGCCTCGCGGATGAACATCTCGACGAACTCGCTGTCCTTGGAGAACTCGCTGGAGACAACCTTCAAGGCCACATTGCGCTGAAGGTTGACCTGCTCGGCACGGTAGAGCGTGGCATGCCCGCCCTCGCCGATCTTGTCTATTATCTCGTAGTTCCCTATCTTGAAGCCGGGGCTAAGCTTGTCTGGTTCTAAATTCAAGACTTCACTTCTCCGCTAAATGTTCCCGTAAATGTTTCCAAAACCGGCCTCAACCGGCAGCACCTGGCTAATCTAGACCTATACCCCACATTCTTCAACTTTGGAAAAAAGAAAAAACCGATAATCACGTCAGGAGAGCCAGTTTCAAAACTCCGCGCGGCCACGGGGCGTTTTGAAATTGGCTCAGGATATTGCTTTTCTCTCGAGCGGGAGTATTGTTCGGGCATTATTGATTGTCGGCGGGATTATGAGGGAAAAACAAACAGGCCTTATTGTCGGGGCATCAGATTTATCAGCCTGCAGCGGCATTTCCGGGATGCGCCTTTCTCGGATTGCCGCTCCTGCAGCCGCTGTCTTGTTCCTTGCTTCTGTCCCCTTGGCATATACTCTTTTCACAGGGAACATCTGGGAGGACTTCTTCATAACATTCAAGCACAGCGAAAACCTGTGCAAGGGGTTTGGACTCACATACGAGCCCGGCACCAGAGTACACGGTTTCACGTCCCCGCTCGGGGTGTTGCTGCCTGCATTGTCCCACGCTTTTACAGGGAAATTATCCTATCTCCATGCCATCTGGCTCTTCAGGCTATTGTTCTGTATCCCCGCATTTGTTGCAGGCGGGGTAATTCTTGCGAGATCCCTTCGTGCCCCGGCGGCCTTCTGCTGCTTTTTCCTCGCATTGTATGCCTTTGATATCAAGTCTGTCATGTTCTCGGTAAACGGCATGGAGACCGCGCTTGTGCTGTTTTTTCTGTCATGCAGTGTGCATGTGGTTTCGCATGATCTTTATGAGGACAGTATTCTTTGGGGCGCGTCATGGGCTGGTCTGATGTGGAGCCGGCCCGACTCCTGCGTCTATATCGCAGCTATGATGCTTGGTGTCATGGCCTTCGCCAAAGACAGGAAACGCATGCTGCTGCTGATATTCAAGGCCGCTGTGGTATGTACTTTGCTTTACTTGCCATGGTTCCTGGGGGCATGGCTGTACTACGGTTCCCCCGTGCCTCATACTGTCATTGCCAAAAGTCTTGCATTACGTGGTTCGGCAGGCCTGATGAGCAACCTTCTGGCTGTGATTCCCAAGATTTATGCCCCTGCGTATCCGGTATTTGCCGACTGGCCTTATGCGGTCAGGGTTTTCAGTATATTGATGGGTTGTCTAAGCCTTGCCAGTCCGGTTATGGTCTTCTGCTCCAAAAGACTCCGTGGCGACATGGCGCTTAAGGTTTTGTCTTTCATGCTGCCGGTACTTTTTGTGTACTTGGGCTCGATGCAATACGCCTACCCGTGGTACTTCCCCCCTGTTTCGGTCCTTGGTCTTTTTGTCATAATCCGTGCTGGCTCGATATTAAGTCTCGACAATATGTTGTTCAAAAGGCTTCTTCTTTTTTCTTTCACTGTGCTTGCTGGATTTTCGCTTTGGATATTTTTTATTTCCACGATCCAGTGCCGTGCCCAGCAGGATATTGTGGAGAATGGCACGCGAAGGGTCGTCGGGGAGTGGCTGAGGACTCAGATTGCTCCCGGGGACACTATCTATCTGGAATGTCTGGGATATATCGGCTATTTCAGCGGCGGCAGAATGCTTGATTATCCCGGGCTTGCCTCCCCCGAGGTGTGCGAGGTGCTTAAAAGGGAAAAGGCGAATTTCTACACAGCAGTCGCCTATCTCGCCCCTGAATGGGTTGTTTTGAGGGGGATCGGCGGCCACGAGGCCGAGACAATGGGATCGCTGCCGTTTTTCCGCCAGTACTACCATCCTGTCAGGTTTTTCGACAACTCCGATGCAGTCTTGCAACTCAAGGATGTTATTCCCGGCTACAAGAGCCTGCTCAACGACTCAGTATTCATCGTCTATAGGTTAAATTATATGCCTGAGCATGAGGTATCCGTAGGCAGGATGCTGGATTGAGCTTGAAAATCTCGCATCCCAATGCAGATTCCTATTGCTATGAAAAAGACTTTGATGATAATGGTTGACGGCTTCGGTGTCCCGCCGGAAGGCTGGCGCGGCTCGGTATACGAGAGGTACTGTACCGAGGGTTTCCTCGAGCTGATGGAAGGCTTCTCCGTGCCGATGGACTGCAGGATGGGCATCCCGGGGATTCCGCAGAGCGCCACCGGGCAGACGGCGCTCTTTACCGGGTTCAACGCCGCCGCCGAGGTCAACTCGCATGTTCAGGCATTCCCCGGCCCTTCGCTCAGAAAGCTCATTTCCCGCCGCAACATCTTCGGCACATTGGCGGAATCGGGCCTCAGACCCGCATTCGCCAACGCATATGTGCGCTTCAGCGTCGCAGAGCTGATGTCCAGAAAACTCGCTTCAGTTACGACCTTTATGACCGGCATCAGCGGGGTCCTCGAAAGGGACAGGGACAGCCTTCTCGCCGGAGATGCCGTCTACCACGACATCACCAGGGAATCCCTCAATAAAAAATACTCCGTCCCCAAAGTTTCCCCCGAGAACGCCGCGGAGGACATGCTGAAAATCTCCGCCGCCAACGACTTCACCCTTTTCGAGTACTTCCTCACCGACCATGCCGGCCATAAACTGGATAACCTCATGCTCTCACAGGCACTCTCCGACCTCAGCCGATTCTTCTGCCATATCATCGGGAACTCAGGTGAAAAACTGGCGGTCATCCTGACCAGCGACCACGGCAACTGCGAGGACACCGCCTCCAAACGCCATACCCTCAACCCCGTACCATTCTTCTGCAAAGGGCTTAAAAACCCACCCCCGCCACCGACGGGCATCGAGCACGTCTTCGGCTTCCTGTGCAGTACACCATGTCAGAAGGGTATGGGGCAGGGGGCACGGACGGTATGACCAAAATCCTAAGAACGAAACCCTAAATCCTAAACAAATCCGAATATCGAAACCACAAACAAATACATAATTCAAAGGCAGTTGGCCACATAAAACACAAAAGACACATAAAAGGGAAGTTCTGGAGTTGCCGATTGCTGATTGCCGATCACCTGCCTTCGTCCCTCGCGGCTATGGCGTGGTCTTTCATATTTACCCTGACACCTATAAACCTAAATGAAGCAGTTAAATCTCAAAAATAACAGTTAACATATTTGCATACAAAGCTTTAAGACTAACTGATCTTTCACCTTTTTGGTTAGAAGAATTTTTGAGATTTAACCCTTCGGGGTGCCACTTTCATTTTCCCGTGGGTCGCGCTATTCCGAGGCTGTGTCTGAGTGCGGGATCAAGAAGTCTGAAATTCACCTACGGCAATATTGCCCCGGAATCTCACTGCATTTCACTCGGGAGAGGTTTGTTTGGCGGTTGGGTGCGGCAAAATTGCCGATTATTGAAAATAATAGAATAAAAGTTCAATTCAGACGTTGCAATATTCGTGTTTAAAACTATTTTTTTTCGCGGTATCCCCGGCGGGTTGCCGTCGGTTAGTCCGGCATTGAGTTGCCGCAAGTTTGGTTGTTTATCGACAATATTCGGGATATAAGGAGTGCAAATGAGTTCGTATTCGAAAGAGGTGTTGGAGAGTCTGAAGAGCGAGCATCCATGGGAGGTCGAGTTTCTGCAGGCGGCGGCGGAGGTCCTTGAGTCTTTGGAGACTTTGCTTCAGCGTGACAACCGCTACAAGAAGCACAGGATACTCGAGAGGATCGTGGTCCCGGAGCGTATCATACAGTTCCGGGTCCCGTGGGTTGACGATTCCGGCAATATCCAGGTCAACTGTGGCTACCGTGTGGAGTTCAACAGTGCGATAGGCCCGTATAAGGGTGGTCTTCGTTTCCATCCGTCGGTGAATCTTGGGATACTGAAGTTTTTGGGTTTCGAGCAGATATTCAAGAACAGTCTTACCGGGCTGCCGATGGGTGGCGGCAAGGGCGGGTCGAACTTCGAACCGAAGGGCAAGAGCGACATCGAGGTGATGAGGTTCTGCCAGAGCTTCATGACCGAGCTTTACCGTCACATCGGCCCTGACACCGACGTGCCCGCAGGGGACATCGGGGTTGGAGGGCGCGAGATCGGCTATCTCCAGGGGCAGTACCGCAGGATAACCAACAATTCCGCTTGCGTGCTGACCGGGAAGGGGCTGAGCTGGGGCGGCAGCCTGATACGTCCTGAGGCCACGGGTTACGGTGCCACATATTTCGCCGAGGAGATGCTCGGTACCCGCGGCGACAGCATCGCCGGGAAGAGCGTGCTCATCTCAGGCTCGGGCAACGTTGCCCAGTTCTCGGTGCAGAAGGTGAACGACCTGGGCGGCAAGGCGATCTCGCTATCCGACTCCAACGGCTCGATAATCGACAAGGACGGCATTGATGCCGAGAAGCTCGCCTACGTGATGGAGCTCAAGAACGTCCACCGCGGCAGGATCGAGGACTACGTCTCCAGATATCCCAAGGCCGAGTACTTCGCGGGCAAACGCCCCTGGGGTCTGGCGAAGGCTCAGGTGGCTCTTCCATCCGCGACGCAGAACGAGATATCCGGCAAGGATGCCGAGGCGCTCGTCGCCAACGGCTGCATTTGCGTCTCCGAGGGCGCCAACATGCCCTCCACACCGACCGCTGTCGAATGCTTCCTCGCGAACAAGGTGCTTTTCGGCCCGGGCAAGGCCGCAAACGCAGGCGGGGTCGCGGTGTCGGGTCTCGAGATGAGCCAGAATGCCCTGCGCCTGTCGTGGACCAAGGAAGAGGTTGACGAGAGGTTGCAAGGGATCATGCGCAATATCCACAGGGCCAGCTTCGAGGCCGCCGAGGAGAACGGCACCCCGGGCAACTACGTCAACGGCGCGAACATCGCCGGCTTCATGAAGGTCGCCGACGCAATGATCGCCCTCGGTGTCTAAGAGGCCTTACTAATCG
>CAZANS010000028.1:0-15252 GCA_964486565.1 uncultured Victivallales bacterium | reverse complement strand
CAAAAAGGTGAAAGCTAAGTTAGTCTTAAAGCGTTGTATGCAAATATGTTAACTGTTATTTTTGAGATTTAACTGCTTCATTTAGGTTCATTCAGTCGTAGAGACATGCAGACTCCAGAACATAAAGCAAGTAGAGCTGCTGAAGGAAAAGATGAACAGGAACTCGGTGAACAACTTCCCTCTGACACATATCCTGACAACTCGCCTGAACTGCTATGTGATTTTTTCCCCGCCGCGTCAAGTGCTTTATTTTTTCCAGAATGAGGGCAGCAGCACGACCAGCACGGTATAAACTTCTAGCCTGCCGACGAGCATGGCTAAGGTGAGAAGGAGCTTGGCCTCAGGTCTGAGCCATGCGTAGGTTGACATCGGGCCGACCTTGCCGAGGCCGGGCCCGATGTTGCCCAGCGAGGCAATCGAGGCGGACGCGGCAGTCTCAAGGTCAACCCCGGGGAACACCGAAAGCAACAAGGTGAAAACCACATAGATGCCGACGAAAAGAAAGAAGAAACTCAAAACCTTGTGCAGAGTCCCCGGGGGGATGCGCTTGCCGTTCATCCGGACATTTCTGAGCATGTGCGGGAAAAGGCAGTACTGTATCTGGCTGCCAGCATATTTGACCAGCAGCAAAAATCTCGATACCTTCATGCTGCCACCCGTCGAGCCGCCGCAGCCGCCCACGAACATCAAAAACACGAGCAGCAAGCTCCCGAATGCCGGCCAGATTGCGAAATTCGCAGTGCAGAAGCCTGTGGTGGTCATGATCGAGACGACCTGGAATGATGCGTAGCGCAAAGCGGTGAACAAATTCACCGGGACAAGCTCGCCGTCTGTCGTCTCTATGTCGCCGCCATGAAAAATCAAGACCCCGGAGACGATTATCGTGCAGACCAATATCGTCGAGAAGTACCACTTGAACTCCTCGTCGGTGAAGTAGAACAACGGCTTGCCTCTCAACGCACGGAAGTGAAGTATGAAGTTGCACCCCGCAAGAAACATGAAGAAAGTAATCACCAGCTCGACATACAAGCTCCTGAAGCCCCCGACGCTGGACTGCAGTGTAGAGAAACCTCCCGTCGCCAGCGTGCCGCAGGTGTGGCACCATGCGTCGAACAAGGACATCGAGGGCAGCAGCAGCAGCGTCTGGGCGATGGACAAGATTATGTAGACACCCCAGAGAATCTTTGCGGAATTCGCAATCCTCGGCGTCAGTTGGTCGGCTGTCGGGCCGGGGACCTCGGCATTGTACAACTGCTGCCCACCGATCTCCAGGAAAGGGATGATCGCAAGCGAGAACACCACTATCCCCATGCCCCCGAACCAGTGTGTCAGGCTGCGCCAGAACAAAAGCCCCTTCGGCAGGTCTGATATCCCGTGTTCGAGCACCTTGCCGCCCATAAGCTCAAGAGTGCCGTCCAAAACGCTCGCCCCGGTAGTGCTGAATCCCGACATCGTCTCGAAAAACGCGTCGTACCAGTATAGGTCGCCGACAACCACAAATGGTATGGCGCCGAAGGCCGCCGCGAAAAACCACCCCATAGTGACAATCCCGAAACCCTCGCGACGGCCAAGCGGCATGTCGCCGCCCTTGCTCAAATGAAAGGCCACCACCCCCGCAACCACCGGCATCAGGCCAGAAACAAAAAGACCCAACGCAACCCCAAGGCTCCTGTCCATGACAAGCGATACAGGCACAGAGCTGAGAATGGCCGCGCCGACCACAACGACCAGCGAAGAAACGACATTGATTACCCTGCGATAGTTCATCCGGCCTCAGGTCTCCGAACGTTTGAACACGCCCTCGAGCGCCTTCTCCGACTTGGGGTTCACTACCGAAGTGACAAAATCCCCCTGCCTCAGCACGAGCCCGCCCGAGGGGGCAAGCGCCTCGCCGTCGCGGAAGACCATCGCCAATACCGCCGAGGCAGGGAAATCACACTCGTCTATCTTGCGGTCGCATATCAGGGAATCCCTGCGGACCTCATGCTCGCAGACATACGCGTCAACCCGGTGGAATATGGCGTTCGTATGAGAATGTGTTATCGAGGACATGTGCCGGAGCACCGAGTTCACCGCCACCAGCCACTTGCTGAAGCCGCAGTCTATCATTTCCATCGTCGGGACCAGGCCGATATACTCCTCCTTGTTTGTCAAAGTTATCACCTTCCTCGCACCCATCTGCTTGGCGAGCACGCAACTGAGGATGTTGTCCTCGTCGTCGTCCTGGACGGCGACGAATGCGTCGCATGAGCCCACACCGGCCTCGTCCAAAATGTCGCGCTCATTGGCATCGCCGTTTATCACCATTATCCCTGACTCTATCTCCTCGAGTACCATGTCCGCCCTGGCTTGGTCCGGCTCGATCAGCCTGACCTCGTAATCCGCGGCGCACAACTGACTCGCAAGCTCCATGCCTATCGGGCCGCCGCCGGATATCGTGACACGCCTGATCCTCTTCTCGGAAGGGTATATCCAGTCCATCATCGCCTCGACCTTGTCCTTCCGCCCCGCCAGGCAGACCTCGTCGCCGGCCTTCATCACCGTGTCCCCGCGCGGCGGGACAAGACGCCCCTCCCGAAATATCGCCGAGAAACGGACATCGCGGAGAAGATCAGGCTCGGGAAAATCCTTCAGCATCACACCCGAGAGAGGTGTGCCGCCAGTGAGATGAAAGGCCATAATGAAAGCGTCCGGGACGCTGAATATGATCTTCTCACGGCTGTAGTTCATATCCAGCACGTCACGGATCTTCCTCACACAGTCGTTCACCGGCAACACAACATGGTCAATCCCCTCTCTGGCAGGACTGAAACCGCTTGCCAAATCAAAATGCCCCATCGAGAGCAGGCGGCAGATAGTGTTCTTAACCCCGAAATGCTTCGCCAAGCGGCACGCCTGGATGTTGTGGACATCGCTGTTCGACACGGCTATGAAGAGATTTGCCGACTGCACCCCAGCCTCGAGCAAGGCCTCGACAGTCGAGCCGTCACCCTGGACAGTCATGACCTCGGCCTTGTCCTTCAGACGCTTCAATATCCTGCCGGAGACATCCAGCACAACAACATCCTGCTTGTCGCCGCAAAAGGCCGCCGCAAGCGACCTGCCGAGCGTGCCGGCTCCCATTATCAGTATCTTCATCCAAACCCAGCTGTGTTTTCCTAACGATCAATCCCGCCAAAGAGGCGATAGAATACCACGCCCCGCCAAGAAAACAAGCCCGGAACGCGCCTTTTTCGCTTTTTGTGCCGCGCATAGAAAGGGTGGGAGTATTTCCTTGTCCGGGCGGATCGAGGGTTCAGGTGGCTCTCCTTCGCCAAGGTTCTGACGCTAGGGGGTGGCAGGCGCCCTTCGATATTGGCGATAATATCGTTACTTCCGATACTTTCGAGCATACCTCGTTGCGCGAAGGCAATCTTGCCCCTGCCCGCCCGGACGGCGAGGCAGCCGTCAGCATGGAAAAAGTATGACATCTTAGGTTTGACCCAGAGGTCAACATCAACTGTTCCGTGTGGAACTCAGGCGGGAAAGAAAAGACTTTGGTGCTTCAAAACACTTGCACAGTGGCTCTCTGGTTTGAAAACCCCTGAGACCCATGATATCTTTACCCTAGCCCGTGGAGATTTCCTTACGGGTCGGCAACATTCTATAGAGGAGTCAGGTTTTGTCCATAAAAGGATCCAGCAACGAAGATGCGGCGCGGATAGTCCTTACGGGGATGGGGGTCGTGTCTCCGCTGGGGAACTGCGTGGACACGTTCTGGCGGTCATTGTGTGAAGGTGGGGACGGGATATCCGACATAACGGTATGCGATCTTGACGGGTTTGCGTTTGCCCGTGGGGGGCAGGTATGCGAGGTGGTGCTTGACCCGGCCCAGGAGGCTGTGTGCGGTGACGACCGGGCGTTGAGGATGGCCGTGGCGGCTGCCAGCCAAGCTGTCGGCGCCAATCCCCCGGCTGACGGCGGCAAGGTGGCTGTAGTGTTGGCGACGAATTTCGGCTCGGCCGGGACGCTGGACAAAGACCTCGGAACTCGCTCAAAATGGGACAAAGGGCAGCTTTCCCTGCACAACGCCGCTGCGAAAGTCGCAGAAATCTGGGGTTTCGGGGCGATGAGGGCGACTGTGTCTCTGTCATGCTCTTCGGGGGCCGCCGCGATAGCATACGCTGCTCATCTCATAAGGAACGGGCACGCCTCGCAGGCCCTGGCCGGCGGGTTCGACGGCATCAGCCGTTTCGCCTGGGCCGGGCTGGGGCTGCTTCGCACGATGACGGACGACAAGGTTCGTCCCTTCGACAAGAACCGCTCGGGCACTCTCTTCTCGGAAGGCGCCGGGATCGTAATGCTCGAGTCCCTCCGATCCGCACGTCTGCGAAATTCGCAGATACTCGCGGAGATCAAGGGATGGGCATTCAACAGCAATGCCTATCACATGACAGCCCCGCCCGACGGCGGGCAGGGTATCGCGGAGTCAATGCGCGACGCCCTGGGAAGCGCAGGTTTGCCGCCTGAGGCCGTGGGCCATGTGAACACCCACGGCACTGCCACTCAGCTCAACGACCTAACCGAAACCAAGGCGATAAAGCAGGTGTTCGGCGGCCATGCGTCAAAAATGCTGATAACAAGCATCAAGTCCATGACTGGGCACATGATGGGAGCCGCCGGCAGCGTGGAGGCAATCGCCACGGCTCTCTCGATAAAGCACGGGAAAATCCCCCCGACCAGAAACTATCTCACCCCCGACCCCCGATTGCGACCTCCCGATCGCGGCGAACAAATGCGTAGAACTGAGCCATGACATAGCGATATCCAACTCATCCGGCATCGGTGGGAACAATGTCTCTCTGGTCATTGGGAAAGCAGAAGGAGCCTGAAAGCAGTGAAGACCGAACCAATAATCAGCGGAGCAGGAGTCGTCAGCCCGATAGGGAACACCTTCCCCGACTTCTCGGAAGCTATATATGCCGGCGACAGCGCCGTCATGGAGATATCATCCTTCGACCATTCCGGTTACGATGCCCAACTGGCGGCGGAAGCCCTCGACTTCGACCTCAAGGACTTCCTGAAGACACCCAAAAACTACCTCGACAGGAACACCGCCCTCGCCTTCGGCGCAATGTGCTCCGCGATACAACACTCAGGGCTTGACCTCGAGGCGCTCGACAAGTCGAGGGTCGCCCTGGCATGGGGCACCGAACTCGGCTCCGCAGACACAATGAACCTCTTCTATGCCGACATACAGACCAAGGGCCCGCGTTTCGGCAAACCAATACTCTTCCCCCATGCCTACTCGAACACGACCATAAGCCTGCTTTCAATAGAGTTCAAGATCAGCGGCCCCCATATAAACTTTGCCTCTGGAGCCTGCGCATCGTCACAGGCTATCGCATTCGCCGCGGAGCTTGTGGAGAACAGCGAGGCAGACATCGCAATAGCCGGAGGATCCGAAGCCTTCGGCGAGACGTCGCTGCGCTATAATCTCTCAAGGAATATCCTCGCCACAGACTCCCGCCCCGACGGCATAATCATGGGCGAGGCGGCAGCGGCAGTCATCATCGAAAACCCAAACCACGCCCGAAGACGAAACGCCAAAATCCTCGCGCAGCTAAGTCCCTCGGCATTCGCGTCAAAAACCAAATCATCCATGCACATCGAGGACGCAATGGAAAAATGCCTGGACAAGGCCGGTGTCACACCGCAAGACATTGACCTCGTCGTCTCCGCACAGAACAACCTGCAAGCCCATGACCTTGCAGAGCAAGTCGCCCTGGACAGGATTTTCGGCAAGAATATCCCCATGTTCCTCCCGAAAAAACTCTTCGGCGAGACCTTCGGCGCCTCAGGCATCATGCAGATCGTCTCAGCAATGGCAATACTACAGAAACAAAAATTCCCCAACGCAATGCCAAATATTCAAACTCCAATCAAAAACATCATCGCCTTGTCAAGCTCGATCGAGGGAGATGCCGCAGCAATTATCCTGACCACCGAATAGGCAGCAAGAGCTTTTGGTGGATGACTGCCCTACCTTCCTTTCACCAAAATCTCAGGTGGATTGAACAGGCCGCATGGCACGAGGTTGTATTTTTCGACGGGGTTCTCGAACTCTCCCGGGCCTATCCATCTGGGCCATTTCTCCTTGTTGTGCAGAGGACCGTGCGAATTTCGCCGGTGTGATATCACCTCGACCTGGAGATCGAAAGGCTCGCCAGACTTTATGTGCCGACTCAATTCAACCTCGTTGGGCTCCCATGCAGTGATGCCGGCATCATTGCCGTCGGCACTGACTCTTACTGCCGTGCCCTGCCATCCTGAGGTCTTGAGGAAGACCCGTTGATTTTTCTCGAAGGAAACCTTTGTCCTGCATGCGTAAGACACCGCCCCGGAATAGAACGGCAGTCCCTGCCGGCACCAGTCGCCGAGCTTGAGATTAGCGGGCATCCGTGTGATCTGGCACCCCCCGTCGGAACTCAGACTCACCCCGAAGCCACCGAGGAGGTAGATGATCTCCAATCCGGGATGATCCTCGTCGTAAAGGCATTTGAGCGAAAGCACATTTTGTCCCTTTAGCAGCGCCCCCGAAGGCAGCGGGAGTTTCTTCAGGGACAAATCGCACCACCAGCCGCACTCGGCATCCGGATCCAGCCTCTGCCCATTGAGGTCAATCTCGAAAAGTCCAGGCTTCTCAACTGCCAGATATGTCGGCAGCGAAGGAAGATCACGGACATCGAAACTGTACCTCAGATGCAGCTCGACATTTTTGGGTTTATTCTTCTTGTCCCTGGCCCAAGGCTGGACCATCTGCCCCCCGCGGCACTGCACCCCGAGCGCCCTTCTTGCAGTGTGGTCGGCCTCGAGGACTTCCATACGCCTAGATTTACCTCCACCCACCCTGACTTCCGGCCTGTCCAGGACAAGCACGTTCTCCTCGGAAAGCCTGATCTGCCAAATGCTCCTTGACAGTTTAGTCTCCCGCAAGATTCGCAACTCCTTGCGTCGTGCGAGGCCGCTGTGTTTGAGCTTCTTCTCAACGACAAAAAGCCTTGACCCCAGCTCGGGCAGCGAGGTCTCGATATCGACTCGGCCGCCAGCGCGTCTGCTACTTGCTATGAAGGCCTCCCCAGTATCGGGATCAAGCTCGACGACATCCCCCTCGCAGCCCTCGAAGCCGCACACTCTCACAGAATCGTAGCTCGCCTTCCTCTCCCGTACCGGGGGGCAGCTTATACCCTTTCCACGGGACCGGGCGCTGTCAAAGCCGGTGTTGCACATGAAAAAGTAGAACCTGTCAGAATCCTCACGCAAGAGATACAACGCATTGGCGATCCCTACCCCGTCGCCGTCAGTTATCGAGACGCGCCTGCAGCATTCCGCAGCGGCCGCCAGTCCCCGGCCCGAAGCCGGAGTCCGATCGCAAAGCTTTGCGAATTCCGCAACAGCGTCGTCCTTCACAGCGTCAACATGTCCCGGGACGTCCCCGGCGAAGATCACCTTCCCGCCGGCATCGCGGAACTTCCTGAGCAGCTCCAACGTCGTTGAGCGCAGCGTCAGGAGCGGAGGGACTACAACCGCCTTGTACTCGGCACAGGCAAACTTCAAAACCGGATCCTTAACCCCCTTCACAGACCCGTGCCGCGACATCATCTCCTCGTCGCCGTAGTCGAAGTCTATCCCCGCATCCAGCAGCGAATCGCGCAAATTGATGAACATGGCGTTGAAGGCGTGTTTCATCCCACTATCTCTGTGCCCCTTCTTGAAAAGCAGCCACATGCTCTCGTTGGCATGGAGCACCAGCAGGTCGCGCACCTCGACACCGTTGGCCATCACAGCGTTAATACGGGCGAAATAGTCCTCCACCTTTGAGTAATGCCGGTACCATGGCGACTGGTAGAATATCCCCGCCGGGTAGTCGCGCTTAGCCTGCCCCTGCATCGTGTACCACGAGAGATGCTGGCATCTCAGGTTGATCCCCAGCGCGGCCTGCCAGTCGCCGAGTGCCTTGTGTCCCTTGAAGGGGAAGTCCCAGCCTGTGCATCCGTAGGTCTCGGTCAACCGCCATTTCCTGCCGAACTGACGCGCCGCAGAGGACACCTGCTTGGCGGTGTCGTACTCGCGGTTGTACTCGGTCAGCAAGTCCATCCCAGGAGCCTGCATGTGCTCGTAAAACCTCAGGCAGCTTCCCACGCACGACACCTGGCTGTCCAGGGTCTCCTCGGAAAGCAGATGCCCCGTATGCATCATCTTGTTCTTTTCGCACCACTCGCCGATCTGGCGGGCGAAGGAGTCAACGAACATCGCCGTGAGGCAGTCATGGTAATGGTATCTGGCCCTCGGGAACTCCACACCGGCTATGTCAAGAAATATCTCCGGAAGATGGCCGACTATGTCGTAGCCGTGCATCTTCTTGAATTCCTGCCTGAACTTGTGCGACCACGCCGTGGATGTACGCGATTCGTCAATCCTCTGGCACACATGCGGGTAATTAGGCTCGTCGGTGAATATCCCCGGGACGATCTTCCCGGACTCTTCGCCGATCTCCTTGAGATAGCGCTCGTGCGTGACCTCGATGAAACGCGCCACCGCATCCCTGTCGAGCGTGTCGAGATACGCCTGACCATTGTACCAGCTCGAGTCGCCATCCAGCACAACATGGAAATGCAGCAATGTCTCCCCGGCAGATAGTCTCGTGTCTGTTCCCTCCAGCATCCTGACTTCACTCGCCATACCGGAAGCGTCCAGCTTGGCCGCGAACAACGCGAGAGTCCCTTCCTTCCTCTCCAAACCCTTCCCGCCTGGCAACTCCTCCATCACCAGCCACCTCGCTCGGTAGGCCTTGTCGCGGGTGACCAGCCCGCCGGCAGCTCCCGAAGGCCACCTGTCCTCGTCGTAGAGCCAGGCATTCATCCCAAGTTTTGAAGCCTCGTCTATGCATGCCCTGACACAATCAAACCACTCCTCGGACAGATAAGCCGTATCGAGCCCCACCCTGGAGTGCATGAAAAAACCACCTAGCCCCATCTCCTTCATCAGCCGGATCTGCCGACGCAGCTCCCCCGCCTCAAGCCTCCCGTTCCACGCCCAAAAGGGCGCTCCGCGGAATTCGCAACCCGGCTCTCTGAAACTCTCCAGCCACTTCTCCTTGCCGACTTTCATATCATGCTCCTCGAATAAGATTTCTCGCCTGCTATGTTTACTCCATGCCGCCTGCCGATCCATTGGCAAAGCCTTCCCATGGCAACAATCTACTTCACGAGTTTTGCCGGAACCTTGATTTTATTTTCAAAAAACAGCATTATATTCCCAAATGCAGACAGCAATATCGAGTCGTTTTGGTGGCGATGCCCCTCTGGCCGTCGTGAGAATGCGCGACCAGGACGAGACGCCCCTGCACGACCACGAGTTCCATGAGCTGGTGGTCGTGTTTGCTGGCAGGGGTGTGCATTTTACCGACGACGATGATTACGATATCTGCTCTGGAGATGTCTTCCTTGTGCTTCCCGGCAGCTCGCACGGGTACCGCGACACAAAGCATCTGGATCTGGCGAACATCCTCTACCTCCCCGGGAGGATAGGCATGCCCGTCTCAGATCTGAGGAACATCCCCGGCTACCAGGCATTTTTCGATCTGGAGCCAAAGATGAGGCGCAGCCAGTCGTTCAGGGGAAGGCTGAACCTCGACCCGGCATCCCTGCAGAAGGTGGGAACGCTCGTCTCGGAGATCACCCGCGAGTTGAACAGCGCAATCCCAGGGAAAAACTTCACATCAATCTCATACTTCATGCAGATCGTTTCAATCATAGCACGAAAATACGGCCACATTGAGAGCGATGAGGGCAAGGCCATGCTGGGGATCGCCGACCTGATCTCGCACATGGAGAGTAACCATTCCGGGAAAATCACGCTTCCTGCGCTTGCGAAATTCGCAGGCATGTCCAAGAGCTCGCTGCACCGGAATTTTTTGGCTGCGATTGGCATCCCGCCGGTGCAGTATCTCATCCGGACAAGGATGGAGAAGGCCTCGGAACTCCTCCGCAACTCGAAGGCCAATGTCTCCGAGGTGGCCTTCGCCTCGGGCTTCAATGACAGCAACTATTTCGTCAGGCAGTTCCGCAAGCACTTCGGGATCACCCCGGGAAGATTCAAGCGCCTCCACCAGACCGCCAGCAAACCAAGCTGTGGTCGGGTTGTGTTAAGTAGTTGATAATCAGGAGCATCTGATTCCCGTCGGATGCTGCCTGAGGTGCCCGCATCCTCGCATGAAATTTCTTGAAAGCCCTCGCAATAATGGTTGCCAATCTGGCTTCCTGCGTCTACTGCGCCGTATAGGTTCAAGCTGGCGGGAGCATCAGCGAACTGGCACCACTTTGCTAATCGTAACGGAATGGTCTTTGCGGCAGATACGGACGCTTGGGGGTCGTCCACAAATAAATTCTGCCGCTTGCCGGGGAATTGCGGGGAAATGTTGATTTAACTGATTGATTTGTCTCGGGGGAGGATTTAACTTAGCAAGACCCGCCCGGCATGGTGCCGGTTTCACGGATATGGATTCAGGGAGAGCATTAGCATGAAGAGGCTGGGAATCATCGGCACCGGGCAGATTGCGCGGAGTCATCTGAAGAAGTGGTCGGAGATTGATGAGATCGAGGTTGTCTGCGCCTGCGACATTGACGGCGCGGCGCTGGAGAAGGTTTGCGCAGAGTTCAAGATCCCAGATTCCACGGTAAATTTCCGTGACTTGATCTCCCGGGACGACATAGACGCGGTTGACGTCTGTCTGCACAACAATCTTCATGCGCCTGTGACGATAGAGGCCTTTCGGGCCGGGAAGCATGTCTATTGCGAGAAGCCCATCGCCGGCTCCTACGCCGACGGCAAGGCGATGCTTGACGCAGCTCGGGAGACCGGGAGGATGCTGCATATCCAGCTTGGCAGGCTGTACGCCAACGAGACAGCGGCATGTCGGATGCTGGTCGAGTCGGGTGAGCTGGGGCATATATATCACGCCGCCGCGACGGAGTTCCGCCGTCGCGGGAGACCTTACGTTGACGGTTACGGGACGGCGCGCTTCGTGCAGAAGGAGCATGCCGGAGGGGGAGCCCTGTACGACATGGGCATCTATGAGATATCAAGAATGCTGTATCTTCTCGGAAACCCCGAAGTCGAGAGGGTTACGGGGAGAACATATCTCGAGACGGAGATGGACCCTGTGCGGGGCAAAGAGATGGATGTCGAGGAGTTCGCCTGCGGGATGGTATATTTCGAGGGAGGGCTGACCATGGCCATCGTGTCGGCATGGGCGATACATCTGGACAAATTCTCGCCCAGCTATATCGCAGGCTCGAAGGGAGGCCTCAAGGTCTTTCCGTTCAGCCTCCACAAAACTTTGGCCGACATAGATTTCGACATGAACGCCGACCCCGGGTCGGTGATGGCGCGGATGAGTCTGATGCAGCCGGATCTGGCCTGCGACATGTCTTCCTCTCAGCACCACTGGTCCGCCGCGCTCCACGGCAGGGTGGAGCTGCTTCCCACGGCGGAGCTCGCGCTGAACACCATGCTTATCCAGCAGGGCATATATCTCTCGAGCGAGGCAGGCAGGGAGTTTGCCGTGGAGGAGGTTGTGGCGATCTCGAAATCCACGGCAGTTGAAATATAAATTATCCACACCGGAGAATATGATGAAAAACAAGCTCGGGTTCCAGTTGTACAGCCTCAGGGAATACGAAGGCGGATGGGATGATGCCCTGGAGGCTGTTAAGAATATGGGCATAGACTACATCGAGCCTTGGTGCGGTGCGGTTCCCGACAAGCCAGACGCGCAGATGTCTATATCATCCCTGTGTTCCACCCTCGACCGCCTGGACATGAAATTCACCTGCGGCCATATCTCCATAGATGAGTTCGACAACCGCTACGAGACCTGGAAAAAACTGTTGCTCGACTACGGCTCAAGATTCTGGGTGATACCCTTCGCCAAGTCAGAGACGCTGGAGCAATGGCTGGCCTTGCTGCCCAAGTTCCGCCAGATGCAGGAAAGGATGAAAGAAGACGGCTTGACTCTGGCATATCACAACCACCATATGGAGCTGGAGGTGATGGGCGGCAAGTACATAATGGAGCATCTGCTCGACGGCATGCCGGAACTCTACGCACAGTTCCATATCGGGCAGTTCAAGCCCTCGCGCGGCATCTCGCTGCCAGACTGGCTCAGGAAATATCAGGGCAGAGTCTGCTCGCTGCATGTCAACGACTCGGACGATTCCGGGTCCGTCAGGCTGGGCAAGGGTCTCTGCAAGGCGGAAGAATCTATCAGGACCGCACTAGACACCGGCGTGGATACCTTCATTATCGAGATTGACCTCACAAAAGCCACAAGCGACGATGTCAGGCGCGATGCGGAATTCGCAAGAAAACTCATAGCGTGACCTTGTTGACCCGATTGACCGTGTTGACAGTAGAGCCAGTTTCAAAACTCCGCGTGAACCGCGTTGGGAGCGCAGGCGCGGCAGCCGGATCACGGCTCGCCGATTACGTCCTCGGCTCTCTGTCGTCAGTCCTCTGTCCTCTGGTTATCCCCTCCCTGTTTCTCCGTTTGAACGATTTTTATGTGGAGTTCACGGAGTTGTTTGGGCTCTACTTTGGATGGCGCGTTCATCATGAGGTCCTGCGCCTGCTGGTTGAAGGGGAAGGCGATGACCTCACGGATATTGGGCTCTCCGGCAAGAAGCATCACTATGCGGTCAATTCCAGGTGCAATGCCGCCGTGTGGCGGTGCACCAAGCTTGAAGGCGTTTATCATGCCCCCGAACTTATCGTCCACCGCGGTTTTTGCATAGCCTGCGATCTCGAACGCCTTGTACATTATCTCAGGGCGGTGGCTCCTGATGGCGCCGCTGGAGAGCTCGACACCGTTGCAGACGATGTCGTACTGGTAAGCGAGGATGTCCAGCGGGTCTTTGCCGAGCAGGTCGTCCATGCCTCCCTGGGGCATTGAGAAGGGGTTGTGGCTGAAAACGATCTCACCTGTGACCTCGTCCCTCTCGAACATCGGGAAGTCCACGATCCAGCAGAAGCGGAAGACGCTCTCGTCAATAAGCTTGAGCCGCGAGGCAAGCTCAGTCCTCACATGACCGCCGATCTCGCAGGCCTTTTTCTCCTTGTCGGCCAGGAAGAACAGAACATCCCCGTCGGCGATTTCGCCGGCGGCCTTCAATGCGTCAAGCTCTTCCGTGCTGAGGAATTTCGCTATCGGGCTCTTCGCCTCGCCTGATGACCAAATGATGTACGCCATCCCCCTCGCGCCGACAGACTGCGCAAAGACGATCATGTTGTCGTAGAAGCTCCGCGGGCTGTCGGCGATTTTCCTGACAGCTATAGCCTTGACGGCACCCCCTTTCGCCACCACCGAGCTGAATGCGTTGAAACCGCTGCCCCTGAAGATTTCCGAAACGTCAACCATGTGCAGCGGATTGCGCAGGTCGGGCTTGTCTGTGCCATATCTCGAGATCGCCTCACGGTATGGTATCCTGACAAAGGGCGGGGTATCCGAAACCTTGGACGAGAATTTGCAGAATACCCCGTGCAGCAGGCGTTCAATGACGCCGAAAACATCATCCTGTGTGGCGAAGCTCATCTCCATGTCGAGCTGGTAGAACTCGCCCGGCGACCTGTCCGCGCGCGCGTCCTCGTCTCTGAAGCACGGGGCAACCTGGAAATAGCGGTCAAACCCGGCGACCATCAGAAGCTGCTTAAACTGCTGCGGTGCCTGGGGCAGAGCGTAGAATTTCCCCGGATGCAGACGGCTGGGCACAAGATAGTCCCTTGCACCTTCCGGGGAGCTGCTCGTCAGAATCGGTGTCTGGTATTCCAGGAAACCCTCCCCTGTCATCATCCTGCGTATCTCGGATATCACCTCCGAACGCAGCTTGATGTTGTTGTGCAGCTTCTCGCGACGAAGATCGAGGAAGCGGTATTTGAGCCTTAGAGACTCAGGTGCCTGCTCCTCAACCGCGACCTGGAATGGCAGCACATCCGCCGGGCCGAGTATCTCCATCTGCCTAGCGGCAAGCTCAACCTCGCCCGTCGCGATCTTCTCGTTCACAGTCTCCGAAGAACGCGCGACAACCTCCCCCGTGAAACACAGCACCGTCTCGACACGCCAGTGGTCCGCCCCGGCGTAGAAGTCCATCTTGGGGTCTATGACCACCTGTGTCAACCCGTAGTGATCCCTGAGGTCTATGAAAACGATCCCGCCGTGGTCCCTGACCCTGTGTACCCATCCCGAAAGCCTCACCTCCGAACCGATATCCCCCTTGCGGACCTCCCCGCAGTTATGTGTCCTGTATATGTGCATCGCCAGCTCTCAATAATTGTTGTTGCCTTGTCATGAACGAGCCGGTAACATAAGGCTTAAACCGCTTAAATCAATACCTCTTCGACCGATTTTGATGTATGCCTTTGAAAACAATTGATGTTGTGCTAAAATAATGCCGACGCCTGCGGAGGTGGCGGGGAGGGGGGCAGTTTGTCAAACTATCAGTTTTATGGAGAGAAATGGCGATAAGTCTTGTTTTATATCTGAACGGCGGGGCGGTCGAGGAAAAGTATGTGTTCGAGATGCCCGGGCTTTATACTGTCGGAAGGGAAGCGGGTTGCAACCTTGTCATACCGAAATCGAAGGACAGGGCAGTGTCAAGAGTCCACTGCAAGCTGTTGATCACCGACAAGTGCGCATACCTGCGGGACATCGGCAGCCGCAACGGCACATTCGTCAACGGCACTCAGCTCGAGAACGGTGGGAAATTCACGGACTCACTGTCCCCGCAGCCGTGTGACAGACCTGTCAACACCGGCGACATAGTCAAGGTCGGCAACAGCATCTTCGATGCCGAGCTGAGGCGCGGGGGAGCCCTGAAGTCCTCCGGCCAGACCACCATCATCCTGCCAGCATACGGGTTCCAGGACAAAAATCCGGATAGCAATGACGACGAGGAGGAGGACGTGCTTGTCCTCCCAAATTCACCCAACCCCCTCGGACGCACAGAGTAGGCGCAGGGATAATATTTGATGATTCGGACGAGAATACTGTCTGCCTGCAATTGCCGAGGCTTGTAACGTGATGGCAGGCATCAGGATATTCAACTCGTGGTGCTCTAGCCATGAAGTCATCCTCTCGTTTGAATCTCGGGAATAATAAGCTCATTCGAGCCAGTTTCAAAACTCCGCGTGAACCGCGTTGGGAGCGCAGGCGCGGCA
>CAZANS010000027.1:0-15511 GCA_964486565.1 uncultured Victivallales bacterium | reverse complement strand
TCAAAATAAGAATAGATCCACGGCACACTGCGGCAACTGCTTTATTTAGGTTCAATGCATGACTGCGACTTTCGGGAGAGGTTTGATGAATTCCTGTCGTAGGCTGTAGGAGTATGCACCGGAGTGCGGGAGGACGAGCAGGTCGCCGTCTTTGATGCCGGCACCCCAGAAGCTGTAGCCCCAGATGTCTTCCGGTGTGCAGAGGGATCCGAGGATGTCGCATTTCTTTTCAGATGCCAGAGGCTGTGAGAGGTTAATGACGGGGCAATAGTGCTGCTCGAAAAGCTCCCATCCGACGGTGTTCGTGGCGGCGTCGGTTATGACGAGGTCGGGTTCCTTCTTGTCGGAGACGGAGATCAGGATGTGCATCGCCGTGCTGCAAATCCATCTTCCTGGCTCCAGACATATCCGGCAAGCTACAAGTGGGGATATATGTTTTTCTATGGCCTGGTGCAATTTTTGTGCGAACTCCTCGACGGGCAGAGAGTCGGCCTTGTGGCGAAGGCTCCATTCAGTCCGTGAGTTGCCGGCGAGCCGTTTGAGTTTGCCGAGGGGTGTCGCGGCGGCCTGTATCCATTCACCTGAAGGCGGCCAGATGCCGCCGCCTATGTCTATGAACTCGATCTGGCTGCGCATCTTGGCTGGCCATTTTGCCAGTTCGTTGCCTAGTGCCTCTATGGTCTGTATTTGCCTGTCTGGGTTAAGGTTCCAGCTTGTGTGGAACTGTATTCCGCGAAGTTTGACATGTCTGTTTTTGGAGGCCTGGACCCAGAACTCTCTGAGTCTTTCCAGCGGGATTCCGAACTTTCTCCAGGAGTCCGGGAGGGGCGGGGTTATGCGTACACCTGCTCTGACGCGGGTGTTGGCGGCTGCGGACAGTCGGGCAAGCTTGTCCAGCTCGCCGAAACTGTCCATCAGAACGACAACCTTTTCGGAGTTCTCTATTGCAAGCAGAAGTTCAGCTTCCGTTTTTCCTGGGCCGCTGAAGACCAGATCCCCTGACCCTAGCTCTAGCGAGTTCCGCAACTCCACTCCGCTTGAGACGTCCAGCCCGAAATTATCGTCAATAAGAACTTTTGCGATTTCAGGACAGTTGTTGCTTTTCACGGCGTAGTAGAACGAGGTGTTTGGGATGAGTTTCCTGAAGGCGGTTCTTATATTTCGCGAATTTTGCAGCAGAGCTGGTTTATCTACGACGTACAGGGGTTGTCTGCCGTTCTGCTCCCAGATTTCGATGAAGGCCTTTTTTTTGGTGATGAAGGATTTTACGTATGACTCGAGGATATTTTTTGGGATTGGGGGCGGGGGCTCCGGGACAAGCTTGCGAAGCTCGTCCGGGAGTGTGAGCTGTACGTTGTCAGGCATGTTCTACTCCCATTCAAGGATTATTTTCGAGGCGATGTCGTGGTTCTGTTCATTCACCGTTAGTGAGGGTGAGGGCTTGTAAGCCACGTGTCCGAGGATCCTGGAGAAGTAGTTCTCGGGTGGCATCAGCACGTTCTTCCTGGGATGCGGCACATATATGTCCAGCACCCTGGCGTCATGTTTCAGCGCCGATGTGTTGACATTTGCGAGCATACCTCCTTGTCCGGCAAATATCCGCACTGCGGCGCATCCGAACATTGAAGGGTCGAGTCTGGGCATCCTGCGATCTCCCCTTGCGAATTTCGCGGCGAAAGCCAGGGAGTCGAAATGGAATGCTGTTTTCATAAGCCATGGGAGGCAGTCTCCTCCGAGCCTAGGGGCGATCTCGAGGAAGACGATGCCCTTGTCCGTTGCGAAGAAGTCGGCCATCGCGGGCCAGTCCTCTATCCCGACCGCCGATGCGGCGTTGAACAGCGCGGCATCAAGATTCAGGTGTTTATATTCCGGCGAGCTGGGCGGGGGGAGCTCGTATGCCATTGTCGTGCCAAAGAATTTGCCTGTATGTGGATATTTTTTCGCGAGCCTGACAATCTTGGCTTTGCCCCCCGACACGATGAAGTCGCAACTGAGTTCCTGGGCGCTGACGAGTTCCTCGGCAAGGACTCCGGTGGTGCCTCCCTGGAAGGTGGCGTACATCGGGTCGGAGAGGCGTAGTGAAAGTCCTGACATGACGGCGTTAAATGCATCCGCTGCCTTGTCTGGAGTGTCGCAACTGAAGGCCAGCTCGCTGCCGGATCCGTGAAGAGGCTTGACCACGCATCCCGCTCCATCGAGACTTGCGGAGAATCCGGCCGCCTCCGCGGCGGAGGATATCCTGGCAAATCGCGGTGTGGGCACTCCAGCGGCCTGCCAGAGCTCCTTGCATCTGAACTTGTCGCGGCAATTGCACACGGTATCCGGGGACGGGTAGGGCAGCCCGAGCCTCAGCGCCAGCAAAGATGTGTGGAGCATGTGCTCGTCGTCGAAACAGCAGATGCCCGAAAGGCTTGTTCCGGCATGGCCAAGAAAGGATTCTATTGCCGAGAGGGAATCCTCCGCGTCGGAGAGCGAGGAGAAAACCATCTCAGATCGGCTGCTTGGTGACATCGGGGCGTTTTTGGCGGACGAGGGGTGGCTGTTGAGGAAGACAATCTCCCCATGCATCGAGGTGTCTAGCCACAGGATGTAGTCCGGGGTGGTCCCAACGACCAGGACTTTCTCAGCCATAAGCCGCCACCAGTTCCGGGAGAGCCTCTGCCGCCGGGACGTTTCCGGCTATCTTGTATGTGTGACGCGGCTTGAGCCTGAACCTCTCTTTCCAGTTGAAGTTGCCGCAAAGGAAATCCACGAATTCGTGGCGCTCGCGGCAGGCGGTCTCCAGGTGATGGAAATTGATGAGCTTGGCCACCCCGGGGAACTCATGCGATACCCCGCCTCCGAATATAGTGTACTGCCCCTTCCACAACGAGCCTATGTCTATCGCCGCAACCTTGCCGCCGATCAAGACTGTGGTGATGCGCAGAAACCCTTCCCGGGCCAGCCAAGACAGCAGCCCCTCGAAGGAAGAGACGAACCTCGGGTCGCTGAAGTAGGAGTCCTCGCCGTGAAGCGACACGTTCATCTCGACCAGAATGTCGAAATCCTTCAGCTCGTCGAATCTGAAGCTCACGCCGGGGCTGCCCACCTCCTGCACCTCGCGCATGAGCTTCTTCAGGCTCTTTCTGGGGAAGACCTCGAGATATGTGTCGTAGGAGTACCCGTAGTCCGGCGGGCAGAAAAGGAAGCCTGTCTCATCGAGCGCGAAATCCTCGTATCCCACAGGCATTTTCTCGGCCTCTATGTATCTGAGGTTGAAATACCCGTCCAGCGAGGCAGTCATCCCATCCAGCACGGATGGCGACTCGGCATAGAAGCGGTTGCGCTCTATCCAAGTCTGTCCATGCCAAGTCTCCCCGGGGAAAAACCCATAGCATCCCTGCTCATCTATAGCGCTCAAAGGAAGGAAACCCCTCGTGCCCGAACTGCCCTCGTCCAGCACGAAAAAAGGAGTGTGCCCGTACCGGGAGTGGAAAATATCCCGGACCACCCACAAATCAAAAATGCTCATCGGATCGTGCCCTATGAACCTGTTCCAAAGACATTCGCACTGGGTGATGTCGCTTACAACCCTAAGCATGGTAACCCCATTTTGTAACGGCAGGCATGTTCGCCCGTCCGATGCTGTTCAAATCCTCTTGCTGACGCTTATCAGGCACTTGCCTCCCTTGAAGTAGCGGGTGGCGAAATCCTTCACTACGTCCGGGTTGTATGGCTTGCAGCTGAAGACATCAAGATACACCGTGTTCGTCAGGTTCGCGAAATGCGCGGATATCAGCGAGGTCTCGATCAGTTGCACCATGGAGTAGCCCGCAACCTTCTCGTCCTCGCCGAAGTGCACCACCTGTGTCTCGCCGAAACGCCTCATCTCTATCAGGTCGCAAAGCTCCACGACGAAGCTCTTGATAGCCTCGGCATCCCTTATGAGCCCAGGGTCGCAGTCGTAGATGTCTATTGATGATGAAATTCCCCAAACGCCGCTTTTTGCGGCATCCTCCATGATTTGCTTTCCGTCACACTTTTCCATTTTTACCCTTAAAAATTTAATTTTGGGGTTAAAACTCCTTGTTCACCTTTTTTACAGGCCGCGATTTCCAACTTTGCTCCGGCAGCTCTGCTCAGCCCTTGGGTCTGGAGTTGGAGTAGACATTCTTCAACTTGGTCGTTTTCCCAACGAGAACCTTCTTCTCCTTTTGCTTTTTTTTGTTCTTATTTCCTCCGCTCTTGAGATCCATAACAAGAATTCCTTATTAAATTGTTCAAGACTTATTAACAAGTTTCATGCCAAACATGACGCATGATTTACAATGCCTTTATGCGTAATGATTTAAAATATATGCCATGTTTTGAAAATAGAGGTGTAAATCAAAAACGGAAGCTTGAATTCCTTTTCTTGCGGAAGTATTGTCTCCGAATTGCAAGAGAGGTGCCGTTTATATGCTGTATAGAATATGCCTTGGACTGGACGACAAGGAGTTGAGGGCCGGGCTTGGCCGGAAACTCAAAAGCTCCGATGTCAGCATCAACGAGCTGCCGTGGAGGGGCAATGTCATCAACTCCCTCGGTAAGCACAACTGCGACATGCTGGTTGTGAGCCTCGGGCTGCTCCCGGAAGGCGTTGAGTCTTCGATCGAGACGATAAAGAACCTGCCCGAGAATCCTGCGGTGGTGCTGATAACCGAAAGCGACATCCCTACGGAGAGGGCCTCCTACATGGCCATGGGTTGCGACGGTGTTTTCAACGGCTCTTTGCCCGTGCCGCAGATAGCCGAGGCGATCACGGGCATAATGTACAACCGTCTTGACCTGCGCACGGAGCTTTTGAAGGAGCGTTCCTACGAGCATGGCCCGCGTCTGAGCGATTTTGTGTCCTCGAGCCCGGCGATGCGCACGTTCATGAATCTGGTTTTCAAGGTTGTGAGGAGCGATTCTTCCTTGTTGATAACCGGTGAGACGGGTGTGGGCAAGGAGAGGATGGCCAGGGCGATACATTCCGAGAGCTACCGTTCCGACGGGCCTTTTATGCCGGTGAACTGCGCTGCGCTTCCGGCGAACCTTCTCGAGAGCGAGATATTCGGGCACGAGCAAGGGGCCTTCACCGGTGCCACGAGAGCCAGGCGGGGTGCGTTCGAGCTGGCTCACCAGGGGACAATATTCCTTGACGAGATAGGGGACATGCCTCTGGCGCTTCAGGTGAAGATTCTCAGGGTGCTCCAGGAGAAGACCTTCACACGGGTAGGCGGCGAGATCCCCATTACCGTGGACGTGAGGATCATGGCGGCGACCAACCAGGATCTGAAGCAGGCGATAGACGAGAACCTGTTCAGGAAGGATCTTTATTTCAGGCTAAGCGTTATAACCTTGTGCATCCCTCCGCTGAGGGAGAGGGTCGAGGACATCCGAGAGCTGGTGACGAGCTACATACCTTATCTTAACAGGAAGATCGGCACAGGGGTTGACGAGATAACCGAGGAGGCGATGGCAGCTTTGGAGTCCTACGATTGGCCTGGGAATGTAAGGGAGCTGATCAACGTGCTTGAGAGGGCGATGCTTCTTTGCGAGGACGGCAAGATTGTCATAGAGGATCTTCCCGACGAGATATCGCGTCGGAACTACATAGTCGAGATGGTTTCGCAGGGTATTGACACTATAGTTGACGGCAGCTTCCCCATCCCGGAAAGATGGAAGACCCTTCCGTGGAAGCAGGTCCGCAGCGAGGTGCTGGATTTTTACGAGAAGGCGTACTTGTCTAGCCTTCTTGCAGATAATTCCGGGAAGATCAGGCGCACTGCCGAGATGGCGGGCATGACCGTTCGTTCGCTACATCAGAAGATGGGTCGGCTCAACATAAAGAAGGAAGTCTTCAAGAAAGGCTAGCACCGTATAGGCTGCGAACTCCTCGATGCAGTATATCCTGGAGAGAACATTTCTTCGCTCGGTTTTAAGTTGCTCAGGGCTTATGTTCCAAACCACGACCGCTCTGGCTGTCCAGCAAAAAAGCGGGACAAGCCCGAAGGTGCCGAAAGGCAGAAGCCCCGCCGAGAGCAAGATGCCGAGCACGCAGACAGCCCTTGCAGCCGCCATCGCGCCGTCCCAGGGGATTCTTTCGATCTCATTCGCGCTCCGGGAGTCGTCCGCGAGATGAAGGAAGTCAACATGCCACGAGAACAAGAACACCGACGCGCAAGCCAGCAAGGAATTTGTTCCCGGCGGGCCGACAAGGCAAACAGCCTGCAGGAAGAGCAGATATATACCCAACGGCGGGGCCAGGATGCCCAAGACCTTCCTCCCCTTCAGCCTCGCCGGAGGCGCACAATACAGCACGCTGAGCACGAAGCTCGAAGAAAGCATCAGCATCGAGCCCTTCGATGCACCGGCCCTCAGCATGGGAAGGGAAAGCGACACTGGCAACAAAAGCGGCAGCAGCACAGGCAGCAGGGCTGCGGATCGGGCATCCCCTGCCCCTGCGACCAGGCTCCCCACCACGTTGTGCTCGCCGAGAAGCCTGAAGTCGTAGTAGTCGTTCAGCGCCGAAGCGAAAAGCACCCCCCCGAGCACAAAAAGCAAGTCCATCGCAAAAAGCCCCGGCACAAAACTCCCGGAAAGCACAAGGCCAAGGAGGACATACAGCAGAAGACGAAGCGAACTCACCTTCTCGCCAGAGAAAAAACGATACAGATCGAAAACAACCCTCATCCTGCCTCCCTTATCCATAAAAACACCAGAAACTTCAGCATTGGAACCAATAACCCTGCATCAACACAATATCAAGCCCCGGAATACCCCGTCCCTGTGAGTTTTCGGTTCACAGTTCACGGTTATTGATTAGGGCGAAGGATTAAGTTGAAAGATTAGGGGTTACTGCATTACCTCATTGCCGGTTGTTGGTTGTTGGTTGTTGGTTGTTCGTTGTTGGTTGTTGGCTTTCCTGAAACCCGAAACCTGACACCTGCTCTATCCCCTCTCTGATTATTTCCCTCACATTCTAGTGCGGGTGGTGTGGAAAAGGCGAGTAAGCCCGTTATATTGGGTCTGTGGTTTTTCTTAGTTATTGTAGTTCGATGAGGTTGTATTGATGATGCCGATTGACGTGGAAGAGATAAGATACAAGGTTGAGGACTACCTTCTTTTCTGCATGTCCAACGAGACCGGGCTGGCAGGCATCCGCGGAGGCTGGACTCAGGTGTACGAGGCCTTGGAGGGCTTTGTTTTACGTGATGCCGGGCGTGTTCGTCCGGTGCTTCTGGTGTTGTCGTACGAGGGGCATGCTGGCTGTCCCGACAGGGACATGGCATACCGTGCCGCCGCGGCTGTCGAGCTGATGCACACATTCGCTTTGGTGCATGACGACATAATAGACGGCGCGGCGAAGAGGGGGGTGATGCCCAGTCTGCATGCTACGCTCGACAAGCTGCCGTGTCAGGCTGGCGGGACGGCGAGGGGGAAAGAGATGGCGATGCTTTTGGGCGACCTGCTCTACAACATGGCGCTTGGGGAGTTCTCAAGGCTTGATGTTCCCTCCGGGGCGCGTGACCGTGCGATGGGTATGGTGCTGGACACGGCGCTTCAGACCGTGCGCGGGCAGCTTGAGGAGCAGATGATTTCCGGGCGCGGGATCCCCGGCACGAGGCCCGCGGATATTCTAAAGATGTACGACCTCAAGACTGCACGCTACACATTTTGCCTGCCTTTGAACCTGGGTGCCGTGCTGGCTGGCGTGATTTCGGAGGGCGAGCTTGCATGGCTGGACGAGGCGGGGGTGCTTGCGGGCAGGGCATATCAGATTGTTGACGACATCAACGACCACCACCCGGAAGACATGTTCTGCTGCGACTATCTTTCCGCCCTGCTCTGGAAATGTTGCTCTGCAGCGGAACGCAAGAGGCTGAGGGCGGCCATTTCAGGCCGCCAGCGCTCGAAGGAAGATATTTGCTTCTTTTCCTCCCTTTACAAAAAACACGGCATTCTTGCGATGGCCGCCGAGGAAGCGCACGGACTCCTGAAGTCGGCGCTCGACATCGTGAGGGCGCTTAATATGGCGCCGGAAATTAAAAGAGAGCTCGGAAACTATATCTACTCGATATTCCCTAGGCTGTGAATGGCGGCTTTGTTGTCCCGTAAATATGCGAATTTCGCAAGACCCGGCAGCGGGGAATATTGCTTTGATGGATATTTACAACATTGAATAAGGTAACCTTATGAGAAGAGAATCTGTTTCGAGGCCTGAGCATCCGCGGCCCCAGTTTGAGAGGGGGGATTGGGTGTCGTTGAACGGCGAGTGGACGTTCGAGTTTGATTTCGGCAAGTCCGGGTCCGACAGGGGGCTTGCCCACAGCCAGGGTTTTTCTCAAAGGATAAAAGTCCCCTTCTGTCCTGAAAGCTGTCTCTCCGGGGTGGGGCATACGGATTTCATCGAGATGATGTGGTACCAGAGGAAGATTTCCATCCCGGCGGAATGGAAGGGAAAGAAAGCACTGCTGCATTTCGGCGCGGTGGACTATGTGGCCGAGGCGTATGTGGACGGGGTATTCACGGGGCGTCATTTTGGAGGAAGTTCATCGTTCTGCTTCGACATCACTGCTCTTGTGAAGGCAGGCAAGGAGCACTCTCTGGTGCTGAAGGTGTCTGACGAGCTGCGCACCGGGCACCAGCCCGGCGGGAAGCAGTCACACAAGTTCCACTCCTTCGGCTGCCACTACACCCGGACAACAGGTATATGGCAGAGTGTCTGGCTCGAGGCCGTCGCGGAATGCTCGTTGAAGTCATGCCGGATTATTCCGGATTTCGATGGGGGCAGCTTTTCATTCATCCCGCTTTTCAGGAGCCTGCGGAAGGGAATGAAGCTAAAGGTCTCGGTGCTGGACGGCAGCAGGGAAGTTGCCTTCGCGGCCGTGGCGGCCTGCGACGGAGTGCCGGTAAAATGCGATATCCCCAACCCAAAGCCATGGTCGCCCGGATCGCCATTCCTCTACGGGGTGCTTTTCGAGGTGCTCGACTCTAAAGGCAAGGTTCGCGACACCGTCCGCAGCTATGCCGGGCTGAGAAGCGTTCGCGTCGAGGGCAACAAAATACTCCTTAACAACGAGCCCTTGTATCTGCGCCTGGTGCTTGACCAGGGCTTCTATCCCGACGGCATCTGGACGGTGCCCTCCGACAGGGCGTTGAAGAAGGACATCCAGCTCTCGATGGCCTCAGGGTTCAACGGGGCAAGGCTGCACCAGAAGGTCTTCGAGGAGAGATTTCATTACTGGGCAGACAAGCTGGGTTATCTTACCTGGGCTGAGTTCACGAGCTGGGGTGCAGACATGAAGGATCCGACAGATGCCCGTAACGTCCTCTCCGAATGGGCAGAGATTGTCCAGAGGGATGCCAATCACCCCTCGATAATCGCATGGACCCCGCTGAACGAGACAAGCGACATTGGCGACGGTATTCAGCACAACAGGCTGCACCGCGACATTTACGATCTGACGAAATCCCTCGACCCCACCCGGCCGGTGAACGAGGCCAGCGGATATGTGCATGTGAAGACCGACTTGTGGACAGTGCACAACTACGAGCAGGATCCGAAGGAGCTGCGCAAGCAGCTCGTGCCCGAGAATGGCAGGGGCGTTTTCAGGAACTTCCCCGACAAGGAGGCACAGTACGAGGGGCAGCCATATCTGGTGGACGAGTTCGGCGGCATCAAATGGGTCCCGGGCAAGCCATTCGCGGAAAACACCTGGGGCTACGGCAAAGGACCCTCGAGCCTTGAGGAGCTATACAACAGGCTTGAAGGGCAGGTGGACGCGATACTCTCGCTGGAGCATGTCTGCGGGTATTGCTACACCCAGCTCACTGATGTGGAGCAGGAGCAGAACGGATTGTACAACTATGACAGGAGCGAGAAGTTCGACATGGCGAGGATCAGGGGCATATTCTCGAAGGACCCGGCGGACAAAGGAGCCTGATGGTGTATGAATATACTTGTCGTTAAGCCCAGCAGCCTGGGAGATGTCCTGCATGCGTTCCCGGCTGTCTCGCTTCTTGCCGAGCATTATCCCGGTGTACGTATAGACTGGCTGGTCAACAGGCAGCTTGTGCCTCTGGTCGAGTTCCATCCTGCGGTGAGCGAGGCGATAATATTCCCCCGCGAGGAGCTGGGCAGCCCCATCAAGTTCCCGAAAAGCTTCCTGTCGCTCGTGCGCAAGTTGCGGGAAAAAAAATACGACCTCATCGTTGACTTCCAGGGGCTCATGCGCAGCGCGGTATTTGCGAAACTCGCGAAATCGTCGAATGTCGTAGGGTTCGCTAAACCCCGCGAGAGGATATCCGCCGGGCTCTACAACAGGCGCATAAACATCCCCTCCGGGGCCGTTCATGCGGTCGAGCGCAACCTGCACCTCGTGTGCTCGCTGCTCAATGTCGCCTATGTCGTCCCCGACCCAGAGCTGAGGACTGTCCAGTCAGCCCGCGACGCTGTACTTGGGAAACTCGTAAATGCGGGAATCGCTAAGGACGACACAATCATCGGCATCGCCCCGGTGGCCCGGTGGAGATCCAAGACCTGGCCACCGGAATTTTTCGCCGATGTCGTCAGCAAGGTCCACCGGAAGATTTCGGACGTCAAGTTCGTGGTCATAGGCTCGGAAGCCGACATCGAGGCTGGGGAGAAGATCGTCTCCGGCGCGATGGACTGCAATGTGGTATCCCTGGCAGGCGATACCGCGATACCCGAGTTGGTGGAGCTGGTGAAGCTCTTCTCCTGTCTGCTTTCCAACGATAGCGGGCCAGTGCATATCGCATGGGCGGCCAAGGTGCCGGTGTTCGCACTGTTCGGCCCGACCTCACCCTCCAAAACCGGGCCATACGGCGACATCAATCGTGTCTTCCGTGGCGAAGGATGCTCCGAGTGCCTCCGCAGGGAATGCCCCGACGGATCCTACAGGTGCCACAAGTCTATTGACCCCGAAAAAGTCGCCGAGGCAATGGCGGGATGCATCATTAAGGGGAAAGAGGGGGAATAGGTTTCAGGTTTCAGTAAAGGAAATCAATGATAGGTGGAGGAGTTGCAATGAGTATGGTGTACAACATCGTAAAAGTTTCTTCCGCGCCGCTGCTGGATGCCGTATGGGATAGCGGCGGCTGGAAGGCTGCCGAGGCGATGGAAATAGCGGTCGTCCGCCCGGAAAGCTCGTCGCACCATCCATGCGTCAAGCTCAAGCTGCTTTACGACGACAAATCTATCTACGGGCTTTTCAAGGTCGAGGACAGATACGTCAGATCCGTCAGGAGGGGCTATCAGAAGGATGTCTGCAGGGACAGTTGCGTCGAGTTTTTCTTCAGCCCGCAGACCGACGGCGGGTACTTCAACCTCGAGTGCAACTGCGGCGGGACGGTGCATTGCTACTATATCCGAGACAACTCGTCTGCCCCCCCGGATGCCCCCAAACAGATTCCCCCGCTGAGCTTCAGGGACTGTACCCCACTCTCCGAGGAGGATATCGCCAGAATCTCTATTTACCACTCGATGCCCGAGATTGTCGAGCCAGAGATACAGAACCCTGTGCAATGGCATCTGGGCTTCGGTATCCCCTTCGAAGTCGTACGCAAATATGCCGGGGACTTAGGCCCCGTCGAGGGGGCTCGCTGGAGGGGCAACGCCTATAAGTGTGCGGACGAGACTTCCCACCCCCATTGGCTTTCATGGGCTCCCCTGAAGGAGAAACGTTTCCATGCCCCCGAGTCATTCGGGACAATTCTATTCAACTTCGAATTTCGCAAATCCTGAGGGAGTATGTATGCGATGATGAGATTATTGGGAAAGCGTGTACGTGGATTGTGCTTTGCGGCATTGTGCTGGGCGGTGCTGATAGGGTGTCGTGCGGGAGAGGAAGTTCTGGGTGATGGGGTCGAGGGCCGTGGAGCATTGGCGGTGCCCGAGTCGGCGGATGCGGTAGTGCTTAACAACCTGATTGTGAACGGTGATTTCGCGGAAGATGGCGGCGATGGCTGGCCCCGCGGCTGGGGCAGGCACGAAGGGGTGTCGTGGCTTTCAGAGGGGAATTCGCGTTTCATGCGTGTCGAGTCTGTGGGGCCCGATAAGATGTACAGCATCTACCGCAGGGTTGACCTTCCCGAGGGGATGAGGGCGGCGAAGCTTTCTTGGAGATGGAGAGTAACAGGGCTGGTCAATGGCGAGAAGTCATGGCACGACACCAGGATAATCGTTAACTTTCTCGACGGGGCAGGCAGCAAGGTCTCAGGCCCGGCTCCCAACAGAGGCTCCGATTCGCAAGGATGGGAGACGAGAAGCATAACCTTCCTCGTCCCCGAGGATACCGTGAGCATCGAGATCATGCCGTCCCTTTTCCACGCCAAGGAGGGGATCATGGACATCACACACATCTCGCTTACCCCCGCCGACCCCACGCCGCTGCTGGAGAAAAAAAGAATCAAAGAGGAGATGGAGGCAAGTTTGAGGATGGAACCTGAGAAGCCTGTGGAGAAGAACTGGCCGCCGGAGCTGAAGGTCGCCGTGAACAAGATCGTGGACCCGGAGAACAACGAGGTATGGCTGCAGGGCGTGAATATCCCAAGCCTTGAATGGAGCCTCAGGGGGGACAACGTCATGAAGTCCGCCGTCGTGGCGGTGGACGAGTGGAAGGCCAACGCCGTCAGGCTCTGCATGAAGGATGACTTCTGGTTCGGCGAGGAGGCGGAGCAGTACAGGAGGCTCATTGACAACGTCATAATCCTGGTTGCAAACAGAGGAGCCTATGTGATACTCGACCTCCACCGATACAGGGCGATACGCGAAGAGCATATAAAATTCTGGGAGGATGCCGCCGCGAGATACAAGAACCACCCGGCAGTACTCTTCGACATCATCAACGAGCCCCACGGCATCTCCTGGGAGGTATGGCGCAACGGGGGCTTTGTTGAGGAGAGAACGGGCTACGCCAACGAGGATGCCTTCCTCGAGGAGGAGGATCTTCTTGTCGCCCGACAGGGTTTCTCCTCCCCGGGCATGCAGGCTGCCGTCAACCGGATCAGGGCCACCGGCGCCAGAAACATCATCGTCGCCGGAGCGCTCGACTGGGCATACGACCTCTCGGGCATCTTGAAAGGCTTCGCACTGGATGACCCCTCCGGCAACGGGATCGTCTATTCCTCGCACGTCTATCCCTGGAAAAACAACTGGCAGGAGAGTTTCATCGCAGTGGCCGAGTTCTACCCGGTGATCCTCGGAGAGGTCGGGTGCATGCCGGACCCCATGCCCTTCCAGGCATCCACCGAAGACCCGCACACCTGGGCACCCGACATACTCGGCGTCATCCGGCGGCACAACCTGCACTGGACAGCATGGTGCTTCCACACCTCGGCTTCCCCCAGAATCCTACTCGACTGGAACTACACACCAACCCCGTACTGGGGACAGTACGTAAAGGACGCGCTAACAGGTGATCACAAATAATCCTGAATGAAGCATTTAGGCCATTTCGCCGCACCGTCTGAAGCGCCTGAGCTCCCAACGCGGTTCACACGGAGTTTTGAAATCGGCTCTAATGACACCGCAGGAATATGTGTAAACATGGCGCGCATCTGGGCTCCAAAGTGTGCCACAACGGCACACCGCCGCCTGTTCACCTCTGCCTTTTAACCACAAGCTGTAAATCTGTATTATGCTTACTATTAGCGATTTATAGTTTTTTTCCTAAGGATTGGCATGCCTGATGCTGTTATTTTTACTGGAGAGTGTAGATAAGTGTTATAACAATTTAAGAAAGGAGGTATGAGATGTATCTGACACTTGACAGAGGCGGGTACGACCCCTTTGGGGTGGTTCGTAATTTGCAGAGGGAGATGAACAGGGCATTCAACGGCCATGACGGCAGGGGAGAAGGCTTCCCGGCTGTGAACATCTGGAGCAACCATGACAACGTGGTTGTCACAGCCGAGCTTCCGGGGATGGATCCGAAGGCCATAGACGTGTCTGTGGTGCAAGGCCATCTGACCATCAGCGGCGAAAGGACCATAAACCCGCCAGAAGGCGACATGCAGAGCCATCGCCAGGAAAGGGGCCAGGGTTCCTTCACAAGGGCGTTCAGGCTGCCGTTCGACGTTGACAGCTCGAAGGTCTCGGCCAGATATCAGGACGGTGTCCTGACGATCAGCCTGCCGAGACTCGAGGAAAGCAAGCCCAAGAAGATCACGGTGAACGTGAAGTAAATCATGATATTAAGGAGGTGATTGATATGGCTACCGAAAAGCAGTTGCAGAAGAAGCAGGCCAGGGATCTTGAAAAGGCTCCCCAGGCGGCCGTGGAGGAGACCCAGGACAGGCCGGTGTTCGTGCCTTTCACCGATATATACGAGGACAAGAACGCTTTCGCCTTATTTGCGGACATGCCTGGCGTTGACGACAAGAACGTGGACATAACCCTTGAGGAGAACGTCCTCACGATCGTCGGGCAGCAGAAGGCCGCCGTGCCGGAGGGTCTGGAACTAGTCCACAGGGGCTATCAGGAGGGCATGTTCAAGCGCTCGTTCACGATAAGCTCCCCGATAAACAGGAACAAGATCAGCGCCAAGATCAGCAACGGCGTGCTGGCCGTGATCCTGCCGAAGGCCGAGGAGGCCAAGCCCAGGAAGATAGCCGTGAGCTCTTGATTTGAGGGATTAGGCGCTCAGTTATTTCAAGAAAGGAGGTGATTAGAATGATTAAGGAGCCAATTTCAAAACTCCCCGTGGCCGCGCGGCCTGCGGACTCATTGTCGGGACTTCGCAGGGAAATGAACGACTTGTTCGACAGTTTCTTCGATGACTTCGACAATGCCTCCTTGATGCCGGCGAACTCATTTTTCGGCCTTGACAGGAATCTCCCGAAACTGGAGGTGAGCGAGACGGACGACGCGGTCGAGGTGAACGCCGAGCTCCCGGGGCTCGACCCCAAGGATCTCGATGTTAGCCTTGACGGCAACATGCTCCACATCCAGGGAGAAAAGAAGGAGGAGAAGGAGGACAAGAAAAAGAACGTCCATGTCATGGAGAGGAGCTACGGCAGGTTCAGCCGTTCGGTCTGCCTGCCCACCGAGCACCTCGACCTCGACAAGATCGAGTCCAACTTCAAAAAGGACGTGCTCAGCATCAAGTTGCCCAAAACCCCCGAGGCGAAGTCATCGCGAAGAAAAATCGAAGTGACAAGCTGAACATAACCCGAGTCAAAGAAAGCCTGCCGGCCACGGCAGGCTTTCTTCTCATAGAGCGACATTCCCACGCCCGAAAAGTGGTGTTAAGGTTTCATCATTCAGGTTTCAGGTGTCAGGTTTCAGGTGTCAGAAAAATATCTAAATCCGAACTTCCAAACCCTAAACAAATCCGAAATCCGAATCTCAAATTTCCAAAACAACTGGGGTCCTGCCGTCTTTTGACTTCCTGCCTGTGCGTTCTCGCACGCAGGCAGGAGTTTCTAAAGGGATCTAAAGGGACGGAGTATTGCCGAGTCGTACCCGTACACCCGAATCCCTAGT
>CAZANS010000026.1:0-15581 GCA_964486565.1 uncultured Victivallales bacterium | reverse complement strand
ACATCCCCCAGATCACGTATCTGGAAGAGATCATCGAGTTGGCCGACGGCAAGACTAAAATCACCTTCGTCGCTGACCCGGTGTTCGAGTTCTCCGCGAGGCATTTAACTTCCGAGGACCTCTTCGGGGCGCTCCACACCAGCGAGCTCAAGCCCAGGAAAGAGACAATCGTGAGCATAGACTGCATCCAGCGCGGCGTGGGCACAGGAAGCTGTGGACCACAGACTCTCCAGAAATACCACGTCAACCCCGGGACATACAAATTCAAATATCTCATCATGCCGGAATCAAAGTAAAAAAGCCAATTTCAAAAAGGAGACAGTAGTCATGTCGAAAAAAATCAAATGGGGTCTGCTGGCGACAGGGGCGATTGCCAAGGCCTTTGCCCGGGGGGTGCGGAATTCGCAGACCGGCGAGTTGTTCGCAGTGGCTTCCCGCACTGAAGAGAAAGCACGGGAATTCGCACAGGAATTCGGCGCAGAAAGAGCCTACGGCTCCTACACCGCTTTGCTCGCCGATCCCGCCGTGAAGGCCGTATATGTCTCCACGCCGCATCCCCTGCACGCGGAATGGGCCATCCGCTCAGCCGAGGCAGGCAAGCATGTGCTGGTAGAGAAACCCATCGGGCTCAACCAATACCAGGCGCAGTCCATGATTGACGCCGCCGTAGCCAACCGCGTCTTCCTGATGGAGGCCTACATGTACCGCTGTCATCCGCAGACTGCCAAACTGGTTGAATTACTGCGCGAAAAGGTCATCGGCGATGTGCGCGTCATCACCGCCGCCTTCTCGTTTCACTCCGGCTACAGTCCGGATTCCCGACTGTGGAGCAATGCCCTCGGCGGCGGCGGTATTCTGGACGTCGGCGGATACACAACCTCGATTACACGCCTGGTCGCCGGGGCAGCTCTCGGCCTGCCTTTCGCCGATCCGCTGGCCATCACCGGCGCAGGACATCTACACCCTGAGACCGGCGTTGACGCATGGGCCGTCGCCACCCTCAAATTCCCCGGCGACATCGTCGCCACCATCTCCACCGGCATTGAGGTCGGCCAGGAGAATGCCGTCCGCATTTTCGGAAGCCTGGGCAGCATCGTCCTGTTAAATCCCTATGTCGCCGAACGCGATGGCGCAGCCCCCTCGAAGATCATCGTCAACCGCAAGGGCGAAAGCTCACCGCGAGAGATCCCCATTGACTCTCCAGTAACCAGCTTCACCCATGAGGCAGATGTATGCGGACACGCCATCATGGCAGGGGCACAGGAGGCACCTGCCCCGGCAATGACCTGGGCAGACACCCTCGGCAACATCCGCACGCAGGACGGCTGGCGCAACGCCATCGGCTTGACCTACGATGCCGAGAAGTCGGAGAACTATAAACCAGTGACAGCCGCCAACCGGGCGCTGGCCATGCGTGCGGATGCCCCGATGACCTACGGACAAATCCCAAATCTCGACAAGCCGGTGGCACGGCTGATCATGGGAGTGGACAATCAGGCCACCATGCCCCATGCGGCAACAGTCTTCGACGACTACTTCGAACGCGGCGGCAATGCCTTCGACACTGCCTGGGTATACGGGCAGCTCAGGTCCTCACTGCTGGGTAGGTGGATCATGAGCAACGGCATTCGCGACTGTGTGGTGCTCATCGCCAAGGGAGCACATACCCCGCTGTGCAACCCACAGTCTCTGACCAGACAGCTCGATGAGCAACTCGGCTGGCTGAGGACTGACTACGCCGACATCTACATGATGCACCGCGACAACGCCGATATTCCCGCCGGGGAGTTCATTGACGCCCTCAACGAGCAGGTGAAGGCAGGGCGAATCAAAACCTTCGGCGGCAGCAACTGGTCCATCGCAAGAATCCGCGAAGCAAACGAATACGCCGAACGAAACGGCCTGCAGGGATTCAGCATTGTCTCCAGCAACCTTTCCCTGGCCGAGATGGTCAACCCAGTATGGGAGGGCTGCATCCACATGCATGATGCTGCCGACCGCAAATGGCTCGCCGACACCCAGACCGTGCTGCTCCCATGGTCAAGCCAGGCACGCGGGTTCTTCATGCCTGAACGGGCAAAACCAGAAAAACTCGATGACGCATCCCTGGCTCACTGCTGGTATTCCGACGACAATTTCAAACGGCAGGCGCGGGCAGGCGAGCTGGCGGCCAAATTCGGCGTCGAGCCCATCAACATCGCCTTGGCATGGGTCCTGTGCCAGCCCTTCCCCGTATTCCCCCTCATCGGACCGCGACAAATCTGCGAAACCAGATCCTCCATGGCCGCACTGGGTATCAAACTCTCAGCACAAGAGATGAAATACCTGAACCTGGAAGTTTAGGGTTTGCTCCACTCGCCGATGGAGAGTGACATGGAGAGCATGTTTCCGTCGTCGTCGTAGGAGGGGAGGCCAACCACGGGAGGATTGCCCGTACTGATTTCAGTGTATTGGTTGAGGTTGTTGGTTGTATCGGAAAGAACCAAGAACCCATCCGCCGATGCATAGTGTTCTTTAACTTAGGGAGCCCCCCTAGCTGCGGGCTTTTTCCTTGATTCTTGCGGCCTTGCCTTTCTTGTCGCGCAGGTAGTGCAGCTTTGCGCGTCTGACCTTGCCTTTGCGCTCGACCTCGATTTTTGCAATTCGTGGGGAGTTGAGTGGGAACACCCTTTCCACGCCGCTGCCGAAAGCCACCCTCCTGACGGTGAAGGTCTCTTTTATTCCGGAACCGCTCTTGGCGATGACGGTGCCCTTGAAGACCTGCACTCTCTCGGTAGTGCCTTCAATTATCTTGGTATGCACGGCTATGGTGTCGCCCACGTCGAATTCCGTGCGCTCGACCACTTGTTCCTTGTTGATCTTATCCATCAAGTTCATCGTTTCTCTCCTGCGCCCAGCAAATCTGGCCGCCTTTTTGTTGTCCTTTCCAAAGCCTCGCTCTCTCGCCAGACCCTTATCTGACCGTGATCGCCGGAAAGCAGTATCTCCGGCACCCTCATCCCGTGGAAATCCACGGGGCGCGTGTACTGGGGATACTCTAGCATCCCGTTCGAGAAAGACTCGCTCTCACGAGACTCCTCTGATCCCAGAACACCGGGGACCAGCCTCGCCACCGCCTCCGTCACCACCATCGCGGGCAGATTCCCGTTCGTGAGTATGAAGTCTCCTATAGAAATCTCCATATCCACTAGAGAGAGCCTAACCCGCTCGTCCACCCCCTCGTAGTGGCCACAAATTATTACCAGATGCCTCTCCCCGGACAGATTCTCGGCAACTCTCTGCCGGAAGACCTCGCCCTGGGGTGTCATCAAGATCACTTTTGACTTTTCCGTCCTCAGGCTCTCGACCGCCTTGAAAAGCGGCCCGGCCATCATCAGCATCCCCGGCCCGCCGCCATAGGGCTTGTCGTCCACGGTTCGCCGCCTGTCGTCAGTGTATTCCCGAAGATCAACTATGTTGATCGTCAAGAGCCCCTTCTCGACGGCTCTGCCGACTATGCTCTCTCCGAATGGCCCGGCGAAGACACCCGGGAATATAGTGACTATATCTATGGTCAAGCTGTCAATCCCCGCGTGCTGAGGGAGCCTCAGTCCTTCACCTCGACGGTAAGCTCCTTCTCGAAGCGTCTCCCCGCCCCGTTGACCAGGGCTCGGATGGCGGATATCGTCTTGCCGTTCTTCCCGATTATCTTGCCCACATCCTCCGTTGCGCATACGACCTGGATGATCAGGCCCCTGTCCCCAGCGACTGTCTCGATTCTCACCACATCGGGCTGGTCAACCAGTGCACGGACGACATAGTCCACGAAGTGCTCGAGATCACGCACGCCATCCCCGCCGGCGGATGCCGGAGCTGAAACGGCCTCTTCCTTGCCCTTGCCCATAAGTGTCTCGAATAGTTTCTTTATCACGGTAAATTCCTCTGTTCCGAAAATTATTCTCCTGCCTTCTCTTCGCCCTTTTCTTCAGTGACACCTGCCTTGTCTTTGTCTGGGGCTTCCTCGGGTTTCACCTCTGTCGCAGCCGGCGGCTCGGCGCTCTCACGCACCTCGGCCTCCTTTGCCTTGGCCACTTCATCAGCCTTTGCCTTGGCCACTTCATCAGCCTTTGCCTTGGCTACTTCATCAGCCTTTGCCTTGGCCTCGGCGGCGGCCTTCTTCTCGGCCTTTTCCTTTTCCTTGGCGGCGTGCTCGGCCTTCTTTCTAGTCTCTTCCCTGCGCTTGGCCTCTGCCTCGGGATCCTTCATGCGCCGGGAGAGGTCTTGCACCGTCTGGCTGGGCTGCGCGCCCTGAGACACCCAGTGGTCGTAACGGTCCAGATCGAGCTTTTCTTCGTTGTTACGAGGATCATAGAAGCCGACCTGCTCTATTGTCCGCCCGTCCCGCGTCGAACGCTGGTCAACCACCACTACCCTGAAGCACGAAAGGTTTCTCGTGCCCGTCCTTTTCAATCTTATTCTTACCATAAAGTCTTTCCCAAAATTCCTTATGCCAATTCAACCGATCTTTTCCAGTGCTCGATTAGAGCAACACTGAAACCTCTATATCCTCAAACCGTTGCAAACAAGGCAGTTCAGAGGAGCAATGGAGAATGACGGTCTCCATACGGTTCCCCTGCCATGCTTGAACAGGGCGCTTAAACTAGTACCTGTTCTAACTTTTGCAAGCCCGAAAATAATACACCCTAAGAAAAAAGCGAAAATATCTTTGCCTCAACCCACTTGGAGCTATGAACAAATGGGTGCATGATCCACATTGTTTCACGTGAGAAACTACAGACCGAAATGATCTTTGCAGTATTTTACTAATTTATGGCATTTGTGTACAGGAAAGTTGCAAAATCTGGCATTAAAGTGCACATAGATTATTAAGTGGATCAACATGGTAAGAATTCATATTGAGAAATGTTCAAGAAAGGAGCGATTGAGGAGATGAGACACAGGGAACTGGTGATTGGGAGTGCGGCTGATCTGGTGTTTGGGAGTGCGCCGAGTCCGGTGACGACGCGTCGTGGGCTTGAGATAGGCAATGGGCATGTTTATCCCGAGCTGAACTTCACTGTGCCGGAAGGGACGGTGATAAACAGGGACACGCTGCCCGATCTGAAGAAGTCTTATTCCGCGTTGGTGCGTGAAGCGCTGGAGAGGGCACGGCATCTGGAGTCCCCCGGCGTGGTGCTTGAGTTCGAGACTCTTCTGGAGATGACGCTTGAACCTGCCATAGGGATCGAGATAACCGCGGCGATGAATGAAGTTTGCGAGGAGTTCCACGGCAAGCACGGGTTCAAGAGCGAGATAAGGCTTACCCCGAACGACACTCGTGATTTTGAGAAGCCGCCTTTGATGAGGAGCTCCAGGTTTCTGGAAGGAATGTTTGAGCTTTTCAGGGAAGGAGCGAAGAGTGGCGGCGACCTGCTCTCGATAGAGACGACCGGGGGCAAGGAGATCTGCGACGATGCGCTTTTGATGTGCGACATCAAGACGGTGCTATTCTCGATGTCCGTTCTAGGGGTGAGGGACATGCAATTTATCTGGAGACATATAGTTGACATTGCGCGGGAAACCGGGCGGATAGCCGGCGGCGACACGGCCTGCGGCTTCGGCAACACGGCCATGGTCCTTGCCGACAGGGGCTACATCCCGAAGATTTTCGCAGCTGTGGTCAGGGTGATAACTGCAGTGAGGAGCCTGGTCGCGGTTGAGGAGGGAGCAACGGGTCCCGACAAGGACTGCGGCTATGAGGGGGTGTTTCTGAAGGCGATAACCGGCATCCCGGTATCCATGGAGGGCAAGACCTCAGCCTGCGCGCATCTGAGCCCCGTCGGGAATGTGTCGGGGGCCTGCTGCGACCTATGGAGCAACGAGTCGGTGCAGAACATAAAGCTGCTCGGCGGCATGGCTCCGACGGTGTATATGGAGCAGCTTGAGTACGACACGCGGCTGATGAACCGAGCCATCGCGGACGGGCCTGGGACTGTTCTCAAGCTTCAGCATCTGATGGTGGAGTCGGACATACATTTCGACCCGCAGGCGCTGGTCCTTGCGCCTAAGAACGTGATAGCGATATCGAAGGAGATCGTATCTGGGGACAACTACATTGATGCTTCCGTGCGGGCTGCTCTCAAGGGTCTTGACATCATCGAGGCCGCCGTCGGCGATGGCTCGCTGAAGTCGTCGGAAAGGGAGAATGAATGGATCCCGAGGATTCGCGAGGTGCTGCAGTCAGTCCCGCTTGACGAAAGCAAGTTCGTCGAGGAAATGCTCGCTCTACACGAGGGGAAATTCTTTCCCGCAGAATACGGCCTATAACTCGAGACGAGGCGAGTCGCTTAAGGGGCTCGGAGCGTGCTAATATGGCCAGAGTTTCTCGACGGCGTCTGAGCTGACCCAGCCCTCGGAATGATCGTCTCGTATCCGCGCCCAGTTGTGCCTCTCCTCCTCGATGCTGACCTCAAGGCCGGGGCGCAGGTTGTAATCTATCTTGCGCGAGGTCGTGGTGGGCAACGAGTAAACAGATATGTCCTTCCTGACGACTATCGCGTTTTTGGAACTGTAGGTGCTGTTGATCTGGGTTATGTATGAAAGAAAGCCGATCGTGAGCAGAACTAGGCAGGACACGAGGGTTGAAACCCATTTGCGGGTCGAGATGAGGCGTCTGGCCACGAGGGCCAGCCAGCAGATGGACCATGTCAGTGCCGTGAAGAACAGCCATGCGTCTGGCCTGAAGGTGTCGCGGAGGTTCATCAGCGACTGTATTGGGTTTTGAGAGAGGCCGATCTCGGGCAGTCCGAGAGACCTGCGGATATAGTTCAGGTTTTCGACGATCTCGCTGTCCCCTGGTTTCAGGCGGCGTGCCTTCTCGTAGCAAATCAGAGCCTCGGGCAACTTTCCCTGCTGGTAGAGGCAGTTGCCGATATTGTAGAGCAGTGCCGGGTCAGGGGTTATGGGGCTCAACAGCTCCTTGTAAAGCTTCTCTGCCTCCTCGAAACGTCCGCTGTCGTGCGCCTCGGTGGCGTTGTTGAACGCCGCGCTTGCGGCATCGGCATACACCGCCAGAAAGACACCTGCGCCGATGATCAGTAGGAGCGATACCCGCCTGAGGGCATCGAGGAGCTTTTTCTTGAGTTCCTGCGATGCCTCGTGGGCTGCCTGCGGCATGAATGACGACACGCTCCCGGAGCACAGGCACTCGGCAAGCTCCGTGTCCTCAACTTTGTCTGCAAGCTCTGTGGCGCTAGTCCCCGGAGGGCAGCCAAGAAGGTCGTTGAGATAGGGGGTTATATCGCTTTGTATGACGTGGTGCAGCTCTTCGGTGGGGGTGTCCTCAAGTTTCTCGAGTATGCGGCGTTTTCTTTTCCTGGCGCTGTTCTTGCGTCTCAGCAGCGGGTCTGCTCTCAGCTTGCCCATTCGGAAGCAGGCAAGCTCGTATGCCCCGAAGAACATGGGTCCGATGACGAAGAGCATGACTATCGAGAAGAGCCTGTTCCTGTAGAAAGGCAGCAACACGCCTCCTTGCTCCTGTTTCTTCAGGTACATTATGCTGTCCCTGACCCTTTGTCTGGATTCATGCAGCTCCCTGCTTGGGTGGGCTGGGTCTTCGCTTCCGTCCAGGACCAGCGAGGATACAGCTCTCTCTCCCTCTGCGACGATGAATTCTCTGATGAATCGAGTCTGTTTGTATGCCCCTTCTGCCGGTGAGAACGTGCAGAAATCGAGGTCAATCTCGAGTATCCCCTCTGCCTTTGGTATGATTGCGTATCTGATCTCGCCCTCTGCCTTGCCGTCGGTGGAGGGGTCGGATTTTTTTACCTCCGGGGGGTAGATGCGCATCCCTGCAATGTTCAGCCGGGGGGTTATCAGGGTCTCCATGGTCCCGTTGCCTGAGATGGCTATTTTGAGTGTTTCGGGCACGCCCGTCCTGAGCTCAGAGGAAGATATGTCAACGGTGATCTGCCATTCTCCGGTGAGTCCGAGGAACTTTGAGTTTTCCGGGGCGGTAGGCAGGTGCAAGACTTTGCGTTCTGGCAGGCCTGTGACAAGATTATGCTGGATAGTCTGGTGGGAGGCGAAAAAACTGTCTCGGAAGACATCCTCGAACGGGTCGCCGCGGCGCCTGGACTCCCTAGGCAGCTTTATCATGCAGGGTATTGTGATTGTCCCGCTAGGTATTCCCGTGGAGATCGCGCGGTAGGCGGTCTTGAATATGTCCACATTGAATACCTGCTCCTCGTGCTTGACAGTCCTTCTTATGGGGGGGAGAAAGTTCGGTGCGTCAGGGTTTAGCCGCCCGTAGTTGCGAAGCACTATCCTGTCGACCTCTACCTGAGGCCATGAGCAGCTCACGGGTAGACCTCTGAGAGAGTACATCCTTATCTCCAGGTCCACCTCCTCTCCGATGAATATCTCCTCGCGGGGACTTAGAATCACGGCCGAGACATAGAGCAGGTCCTCGAGATCGGTGGTTTTGCCGTCTGCGCCGATGAGTTTCTGCTTGTACGCGGTGAAGGTCAGAGGTTTGGACTTCCTGACAACATGCCCGGCATCTATCCTCATTTCCGGGATGGTGAACTGCCCCTCCCTGTTGGCAGTGAAGGGGTATATCGTCTCGAAGGTCTCTATTCTCTTCGTGTTGAAAATGGTTGTGCGCTTGCTCTGCAAAGGCTCTGTGGAAGCCCACTTCAGCCCGGGGATCATCGGCAGCTCGACTATCCCGAGATAGCCTGTTATGGATATCAGCTTCAACTCGGCAGGCTCGCCCAGCAGCACCTTGGGAGGACTGATCTCTATCCGGATTTCCTCATGTGTGGCGGCAGCAAGCAATCCCGGCTGCAACAACAGCCATACGCAAAGCCATGATACACTGCAGGCTGCGGCTCCGGCCCGCCCGAAAAAATTTTTCTCCATACAGTTGTCCTAACCTCCAGAAAACAGCTATTTAACATAACACCTGAAAGCGGAATCTCAAGCCCTTCATGATAATTCTAGGCTGGTTTTGAGCGAGCAGTATTTTGGGCCGCACATGGTGCAGTGGTCTGCTTTACCGTCGTCGTCCAAGGGTTGCTGCTGTCTTTCCTGGAGGGAAAGAGTTCTGATCTGCCTTGCGCGTTCGGGATCCAGTGAGAGGTTGAACTGGGCTTCCCAGTCGAACGCCATCCGGGCGCGGCTGATCGCGTCGTCGCGGTCCCTGGCGTGAGGCCGTTTAAGCGCCACGTCCGCGGCGTGGGCGGCGATCTTGAATGCTATGACACCCTGTCTGACATCCTCGAGGTCGGGTAGTCCGAGGTGTTCTCTGGGAGTGACGTAGCATAGCATCGAGGCACCGTGGAACGCGCCTATTGCCGCGCCGATGGCGCTGGTGATGTGGTCGTATCCTGGTGCGCAGTCGGCCACGACTGGGCCTAGTATGTAGAACGGGGCGCCGTCGCAGAGGGCATCCTCTTTTCTCATGTTCATCTCGATCTGGTCCAGCGGCACGTGTCCCGGGCCTTCGACCATGACCTGCACGCCGGCGGCTCTGCATTTCCGGACGAGTCCTGCGATCACATCCAGCTCTGCGAACTGGGCTTCGTCGGAGGCGTCGGCGAGGCATCCTGGGCGTAGCCCGTCGCCCAGAGACAGGGTTACATCATGTCTTTTGCATATTTCGAGCAGACGGTCGAAATTCTCGTGGAACGGGTTTTCCTTCTGGTGGTGCTGCATCCATTTTGCCGTCACCGCGCCGCCTCGGCTGACGATGCGCATCAACCTTTTCATAGCCAAGGGCACGTGGTGCCGGAGCAGCCCCGCGTGTATGGTCATGTAGTCCACGCCCTGCTGTGCCTGCTGCTCGACCACCTGCAGTAGAAGCTCGATATTGAGGTCCATTGGGTCTTCGACGAGGCTGAGGGCCTCGTATATGGGTACGGTCCCGACTGGTGCCGGACTGGCGGCGAGGATTGATTTGCGGATTTCGCAGATATTCTCGCCTGTGCTGAGGTCCATGACGGTGTCTGCCCCGCATCGGAGCGCCACGTCCAGCTTGGCAAGTTCCTTTTTCGGGCAGCTTGTCATTGAGGAGTTGCCGATATTGGCGTTGATTTTTGTTGTGAGCGCCCCTCCGATGCCTATCGGGTCGAGATTCTTGTGACCGCGGTTCGCAGGGATGACTACCCTGCCTGCGGCGACCTCGCCGCGGATGAACTCAGGATCGAGGTGCTCCTTTTCGGCGACTTTCCGCATCTCGGGGCTGATTTCCCCTTTCGCGGCCTTTTCTAGCTGAGTATTTTCTCGCATAGTTGTATTGTTCTTTCTGTTGCTCCGCAATGTCGGCGTACGGCCTCCAGCGCCTGTTTCCCTAAATTTTCTCTCCTGCTGCTGTCGCCAGCGAGGGAGTCGAGTTCGTTCTCAAGCTCGTCCCGGTCGGCTACGGTCACCACGGCGTTGTCGTCGCGGAGCAGCTTGAGAACCTGTCTGAAATTGCGAAGTTCGCAGCCGGTGACGACCGGTTTGCCGAGCATCGCGGGCTCGATTATGTTATGCCCCTCGTCATGCCCGGCAAGGCTCTTGCCCATTATGACGATGTCGGAGGACCTCATGAACGCTGGCAGCTCCCCGGTGGTGTCGGCCAGCAGCACGTCGCAGCTCCGGGGATCAGAGACCAGCCCGGTGGACCGTCTGGCGAACGGCAGTCCGGCAGCCTTGATCAGCGACTCGATCTGCTGGCCCCTCTCGGCATGCCTGGGCACGATCACCAGCTTGATGTGCTTGTGTTTGCGCTTCAGGCTTTTAAAGACCTCGATGATCATTTTTTCTTCCCCGGGATGGGTGCTGGCTGCAAGTATGACCGTACTTTCCCCAGACCCGAAAATCCCGGAGATATTTATTTTTTCCTCAGGCTCGCCGAGGCTCTGGTCGAACTTCATGTTCCCGCATATCTCGGGTGAGATTTTTTTTTCGATTGATCTGATTCTCTCCGCATCCAGCCCGGTCTGCACGCAGACGAGCGAGAGCTTCCGCAGAACGGGCGAGAAAAAGAATGACATTCTGCGGTATCCTCCGGCGGAGCGGTCTGATATCCGGGCGTTGACCAGTATCGCCGCCGCGCCGGACTTGCGGGCCTCGCAGATCATGTTGGGCCATATCTCTGTCTCGAGGATCACCAGCGCTTTGGGCCGAAGGATCGAGATGACTTTCCTGACAAGGCAGCGCAGGTCCAAGGGGCAGAAAATCACCGGCACATCCGCCGGCGCGCCGTCCTGGGCGACCTTCTGTCCCGTGGTGGTCGTCGTCGAGAGCACAAATCCCCTCGATGGGCTGGCTTCTCTCCATGCCTTGATCAGCGCCAGCGCGAGGACCGTCTCGCCTACGCTCACCGAATGCACCCAGATGCAGCCTTGGCAGGCCTCGAGCCGTTTGCGCTTCTCATCTGCGAATATCGCGAATCTTTCTGCGAAGCTGTGTTTCACCCCTCCGCGGCGTATAAGCTTGACAATGATCCCGGGGACGAAAAACAAGAACGCCACGGGGAAAAGTATGTTGTATATAAAAAGCATCGAGTCCAGGGATGTGTTGACGGTATCAGAACACCGCTATGTCAAAAGCGAAGACCTGCGTTTTGCCGTCGAGATGCCCAAGCGTCAACCTTATCATCATCTCGCTTTCCTCGTCCTTTGGGAAAGATGCCTTCCACATGTATAGGGTGAGTACTCCCTTCCTGAGTGTCCCGAGGTAGTGGACTTCACCGAACTTCCCGAGTTTCTCCTCAAGATTCTTGTTGGTGGCCATGAACTTTTCTTCGGTGAAGCGCTCCTTCAGGTCGTCGGAGAAATCCTTCGAGAATGCCTTGTAGTCGTTAGTCTCGATCGCCTTGATGATTGATGTTATCATCTGTTTCGCGAGCTTCTCCTCCTCCGGGTCATGTGCGAGGCCCTTGCCAAGCTTTTCACTGTGCGAGGCCTCGATCTTTTGCAGCTCCTTGCCGGCCTGGGCGATCTTCTTCTCCAGATACCCGTCGGCCTCCTTTATCTTCTCGGAAGCCTTCTTCTCCGCGTCGGCGAGCTTGCCCGATGCGTGGGCGACGATATCCGCGGCGGATTTCCTCGCGTTCTCAATGACCCCGGCGGCAATCCGCTCGCCCCTGTCCTTCTCATGCTGAACCACCTGGTCCATTTTTGCCAACTTCTCGTTCTTCAGCGCGGCGATGTCCTTTTTGGCCTCCTCGATCAGGGCGGCCACCTGCTCGTCCGCCGCCGCTGCCCGGTCGGCCAGGGCTTCCTTCAGGATTTTCTGTTTCTCCTGGGCCGCCTGCTTGCGCGCATCCTCGATTATCTTTTCCGCGTTGGCCTGCGCCTCCCCCTCTTTCCTCGCATAGACTGTCTCAGCGTCCCGCGTCAAGTCCACCACCCTTTGCCTGGCGTCGTTGATGAGCTTGCTCGCGGCCTCTCTTGCGGCGGTGACCCTGCCTGATACATCCTCGCGCTCGATCACGTAGATCTGCTCTTGTGTAAGCTCCGTGGCGGCGGCGGCATCGGGACTGATGCTGGGCTCCACGATTTCCGTCTGAGTGTGCACGCACCCCGCCGCGACAATCGCAAGCGCCAGCGGAGCAACCCGGTTAAAACTAAGATTTCTCATCCTGATCTCCCTTTGTCTCATTGATTTTCTTGCCATTCCCCAAGGGAAGCCTCATCACGAAGGAGCTTCCCTTCCTATATCTGCTGCTTACTCTAATTGTTCCGCCGTGCAAGTCAACAATGCGTTTCGTTAAAGTAAGCCCTAATCCTACTCCCTCGTAGCGCGAAGTCAAGCCCTGTTCCACTCGATGGAAGTCCTTGAATATGTTTTTGAGCTCGTTTCTGGGTATCCCGATCCCTGTGTCTGACACCTCCACGGTGAAATGTCTGCCGCTGATGCTGATGCTGACCTCGACGCGTCCCTGCTCGGTGAACTTGATTGCATTGCCCGCCAAGTTGATGACGGCCTGTCGCAGGAGCCTTCTGTCGGCGACGGCCTTCGTGTCGGCGGCATTGTTGTTGAAGATGATATCCAGCCCCTTGTTCTCCGCCACGGGCCGGAGCATCTCGACGATCCCGCCGACGTTTTTCCCCAACTCGATCTCATCCGGCTCGAATGCGAACACGCCGGAGTCTATCTTGGCGATCTCCAGCAGGTCGGAGATAAGCTCGAGCAGATGCTCCGCCGCGCCAAGGATCTTGCCGGCGTAGTCCTTGGTCTTTTCCGGCGGGTAGCTCGCGCAGTTCGCCAATATCAGGTCGGAGAAGCCGATGATCGAGTTCAAAGGTGTCCTCAGCTCGTGACTCATGTTTGAAAGGAACTTGTCCTTGTGCATATTTGCTTGTTCAAGTTCTCTTGCCTTGTCCTTCAGCTCGACATTGATGTTCTTCAGCTTCCTTGTCTGTTCGCCGAGCTTTGCCGACATATTGTCGAAATCCCTCATCACCCCCCCGATGAGGTCGTTGGTCTGGTCGTCGAAACGATATGCGAGGTTCCCGGAGCTTATCTCGTGGGCTCCCCTGCTGAGAAGTGCGAGATAACGCCTGAGGACATGGCCTGAGAGCAGGAAGGCCAGCGAGGTGAACAAGGTGGAGATGACGAAGAAGGAGACCAGAGTCACCTCGAGCCTCTCGAAGAAGAATAGGCTCTGGTTCTGCCAGTTCTCGACGTGGTCGAGCTCGATGTTGAGTCTTTCCTGGAGCTCTGAGCGCAGGCTGTTGAGAATCCTGGCCGTCTCGGTGTAGCTTTCTCTTACGAGCAGGGACAGTTCCGGCTCGGGCTCCGTCGAGTCCGCCTGCAATGCCATGGCAGCCGAGAACAAGGCGGCCGCAAGGTTTTTCAGCTCGGTGTCGGGCATGAATGATCTGGATGTCCTGATGGTCTCCTGGTTGGCCAGCAGATTGACGGATCTTCGGAGTTCGGCGGAATCGCCTATGAATCCCTTCAGTGTTGAGGACTCGAAGTCGAGGAGCATTGAGTTGAAGGATTTTTCAGCGGCATTGAGGTCCGCCCTGGCTGAAAGGAGCAGTTCGACGTATTTTTTTTCCGTGTCGGTGTACGACTCGGCTTTTTTTATCTCCTCGCCGCCCATGTAGAGAAGCAGGAGACAGAACGACACCGTCATGACCAGGAAAACCACGACGGCAAGCCACCTTAGAATATTGTATCTTATCCTTCTCATTCGACAAGCAGCCTGGCGTAGACACCTTCACAGATTTTTTGCGGGCAGGGCGTCCCTGGGTGAAGAAGCATGCGGAACTCGCCCGTGCCGAGCGCAATGTCGTCGCCGTTGCCCGTGATGAGCTTCCTGCCGAACTCGATGCTCAGAATATGCTTGTCCCAGCTCCCCTTGGCATCCACGTCCGCCATGCTTCCGGCGGGGCTGCGGTTGAAAAATCTCGGCAGCGACATCCCGGAGAAGGAGCCGAAATATTTGCTGAACCAGCTTGCCATGCCGGAGTCAAACCCGATGCCCTCCACCTCGCGCCCGAACTGCATGCTGCTGTGGTAGTACATGTCGTCGGCCTTCGAGACTGGGTCGGTCCTCGCGGCACGCCAGACCCATATGTCCGCATCGGCGACAGGATCTCCCACCGCGGTCAGGACGATGCTGAAAGCCTCCTCTCGCTCCTCCCCGGGGACATAGGCCTGGAGCAGGGGATCCCAATGCCATGGCCTGTGCTTGCGTCTTGGTGTGCCTGTCTCATGTTGTATGAGGAAGTATATCCTCACGCCATCGTTGCAGGCCTTGACCATCATGTCCGCCGCCTCGCCGCCGGGGGGGGATGATATTCTGACCCCCGGGACGCCTATCCAGCAGGAATCAATGGGCAGGCCGTCCAACATCGGCCCCTGGTCCACACGGCGTGCAACTATTGTCTTGACTTCCCATTTGGCCTCCCTCGCCGCCTCAATCCCCGTGAACGCCTCGGGAACAGCAAGGCTCGCAAGGCATGCCGCGCTCAACGCAAGAACAAACAAACCGCTTATCTTAGGGCCAATTGGTTCCTTGTTCACCTTGAAACCTCTTCCAGCCGCGGGTCAGCTCAGCGCCAGATCGGCTAGCTTGCCTACCGTCGCAACAAAGGACGCCAGACGCACCGGCTTCTCAAGTATCGAGTCAACTCCGAGCTTGTTAATCTCCTGTCTGATGTCGGGCGAAAGATACGCGCTGGCAATGATTATCTTGACATCCTCTGTCGCCTTGTTCCTCTTCAGAAGACGGCAGAACTCCACACCGTTCATGTTCGGCATGCGCAGGTCTACAATCACCAGATCCGGACGCCAAGTGCCTATCAACAAGGCTCCCTGCATGCCGTCCTCGGCCTCCTTCAACTCATACCCGGCATAAACCTCCAGCGCCTCTGTCACAAACTCACGGAACTCTCGGTCGTCGTCAATCGCAAGTATTTTGTAGCCTGCATCTTTAAACCCCTCCTCGGTAATGCTCATGCCACGGGCCTCGGCAAAGCTGTCAAGCTGCTCACGTGAGAAAAGATAGTGCCCACCGGGGGTCGAGGCCGCGCTCAGAACATCCTGCCTCACCCAGTTCGTTATACTCGAACGCGAAACACCAAGATAACTCGCCGCCT
>CAZANS010000025.1:0-15786 GCA_964486565.1 uncultured Victivallales bacterium | reverse complement strand
GGCCACTACAAGTTCGTTCTAGCCGAAAAATCCCGGATAGCTGTGTCCGTGTGCGATTCGGTCCCGATCCCCTACAAGGAGACCCACGAAGACCCCTTCGTCTACGCTTTCAGGACGGATGAATTTGTCTCTCCAGGGCACTATGGCCAAATGCGCAAACTCGCCATGGAAGTAGACATGGAGATCCATACCATGGCCGACTGGATGGAGGTCACCAAAAGGCATGTCGAACGCTGTTTTGACGGCAAGAAACGGGTAGTCTGCCTCAAGTGCCCTCTGGCCTATCAAAGAAGCCTTCGTTTCGAGAAGGTTGCCTCGAACGAGGCCGAGAATGCTTTCTGCGAGTTTTTTAAGGACGAGAATCTTCCGTTGTGGCGCTCCGGGATCAAGACCCCGAGGGCTTTTTCAGACAGGATGATGCATTTCACATGCGAGCTGGCGGATGCCCACAGGCTGGCATATCAGGTACATACAGGGATACAGGAGGGTAACGGCAACATCTTGAGTGATTCAAATCCTACGCTTTTATCCAACCTTTTCCTCGAGTACCGCAATGCCAGGTTCGATCTCTTCCACATGGGGTATCCATATGTCATGGAGACCGGGACTATGGCGAAAAACTTCCGCAATGTCTTCATAGACATGTGCTGGGGGCATATAATCAGCCCGGAGGCGGCAAGGCGTGCGCTTTCAGAGTGGCTCGACGCGGTCCCGGCAAACAAGATAAGCGCATTCGGCGGGGACTACTGTTTCGTGGACGGTGTATACGGGCATCTGGCGCTTGCACGAGAGAACGTGGCCAAATCTCTTGCCCCAAAGGTCGAGGACGCTTCGATCAGCCTCGACAGGGCCAAGGAAATCGCCAGTATGCTCTTCTTCAGCAACCCTGTAAGCATCCTCGGGCTGCAGCGTTTCGCTAACTCCAGATAACATTACCTCAAGGAAGTTCAGACATCTTGATCCCGCAGTCACAGAAATGGAGAAACGGAGAAACGGAGAAACGGAGAAATCCTAAATCCTAATATCTAAACCCTAAACAAATCCGAAATCCGAATCTCAAATTTCCAAAACAACTGGCGGCTTGCCGTCTTTGGACTGCCTGCCAGCACCGCTTTCACTCCATTCCGGAACAGATGATCGGAGACAACTCCAGAACTTGAGCACTTCAGAACTTTAGAACTTCTTTGCCTTGTTTAGGATTTAGGGTTTCGTTCTTAGGATTTCTGATCGGGGACGAGTCCGTATGATGCTGGTGTTCGGGGCATGTGTCGCCTCCCTGCCGGGGCTTTGAACGTGGGTGTGACACGGATGTCCACGGGCTTGTGCCCGAGGCTAAAGACATGTCGCCCTCTGCGAGGGCTTAAAAAACCCGTTTGATTTTTTTTTGGAGTGTGATATTTTTTGCTATCTTTAAAGAAAGGGATATGCGATGAAACCGAATGAGATGATGAGTGTGTTGCTGAAGGCGTTGGGGATTCTGCTTCTGGTGTGGAGTCTGGGAGTGCTGGCGAACAGCGTGATCAGTATAATAGCGTCATTGACGAAGAATTATGGTGATGCTGGGGTACAGATAATGAGGTTGTTTGCGAACATGATCTACCTGATTGGCGCGGTGGGTATGATCATCGGGTCGAAGTTTGTGGCGAGCAAGATAGACAAGATTGAAGTGCCAGAGAAGTGATGGTGCTTCGTTTGGGTTCAGGCGAGCAGGTGCATGTTTGCCATTGAGATTCCGCTGAGCATGGCGCCTGTTATGCCTAGGAAGCCTTGGTCTGTGCCGCAGAGGAAGAGGTTGTCGTAGGCTGTCCTGCCGTTTTTCACCTTGTCGGGGGATCCGTATACTGCGCCGTTGAGATGCCCTGTGAAGCGTCTTACGGTCAGGGGTGTGAACACGTCTGTCAGCTTTACGTGTCCGGTCGGTGAATCGCAAGGGGTGTACTTGGCGATCTTCTCCATTGCCATCTCGCGCACGATGTTTTTCATCTTGTCGTACTCGTTTGTGTTGAACCATTTGTCGTGGTTGGCGATCATTGTCAGCCTGATCTGGGGGTATGGCATGGGGTCTCCGTCCTGGAACGCGAAGTTGTCCGGTGTGCACAGCACGCCGCTTGCGGAGTCGAAGAAACCCTCAGGCCTGTGGTAGGAGAAGGTTTCCGACTCGTTGAAGAACACGATGGTGTCGCGGTGCCCCCAATTGGACATCCTTGAGTCGAGCAGAGCGACTGTCTCGACGAATGAAAGCTGTCCCGTCCTGACCGCCGTATTCTCCGGCGGGGATATTAGCGACAGCGTCTCGGCATGCCCGGCACATGACAGCACACCGCCGGTCTCCAGCACCCTGCCGTCACTCAACGTGACGGACTCGACACCTCCACCCGAGGCATTGATGCTGCGAATTTCGCAATTCATGGCCATAACTGCATCCGGGAGATTTTGGGATATCTTGTAGTTGATGATTTTCCCGCCCGCCTCCTTGAATCTTCTCTCTAGTGTCCGGAGCAATGTCCTGATGCCCGCCGCAGGCCTGCAGAAACCCTCATGGAAAATACTTTTGTACATGATGGTGAACTGTGCGAAGTCCATGTCGTCCTCCACTGCGCTGCCGTAGTACATCAAGGGGCACAGCAGCATCTCTATGAGTGCCTGGTCGGAGATCCTTGCCTTCAGCTCCTTTTTTGCCGAGGTGAAGGGTGCTGAGATGTCGAGGCCGTCGTAGTCCATGATGAAGCGGTCGAGGGCGTCGAATCGGGATATCTCCGCAGGGAAGCATTCCGCGACGCTCTGGCGGAGCTGGCCGAAGTCGTTGGAGAAGCTGAGCGTGCGCCCGGGGAAGACGATCTTGGAGGATATCTGCTGGCGGAGCTGCAAGGCTTCGTAGGGGATTCGGAGCTGTCTGAGGAGTTTTTTCAGGGGCAGCGACTGGTGTGAGTCGGGTGCGGCGAAGTTGGTCATGGCGTGCAGTCCGGAATCAAGAGGGTTCCCGGCGATGTTGTACCACGAGTTCAGCCCGCCTGTCTTCGAGTGCGTCTCGCAGAGGCATACCTTCTTGCCGAAGTGTGCGAGCCTGACTGCCGCGGCCATCCCCGACAGGCCCGCGCCGATGATTATGCAGTCGAATTTCACAATTTTTCCTAACTGCTTAATTTAGGGTCATGGCTCGAGATGTCGCATGGGGACGAGATGGTTCCTTACATAGTCCTCGACGGACTTGGCGACCGGCTCGGTGGGCGACGAGAACCCGGCGGCGCGCAGCTTGTCCATCTCTGCCTTCGTGTAGTACTGGTACTTGTCCCTAAGGTGCACCGGCATGTCAATGTACTCGATCTCGGGCTCCCTGTCCAAAGCGGTGAAAATCGCTTTCGCCAAGGTGTTCCATGTCTCCGGTATCCCGCTGCCGATATTGAAAAGCCCAGTCAGCTCCTTGTCCATGACGAAGAGGATCATTTTTATCGCATCCTTGATGTATAGGAAGTCCCGCATCTGCTCCCCGTGCCCGAATTCGGGCTTGTGCGACTTGAATAGCTTCAGCCTGCCGGTCGAGAGTATCTGCTCGTAGGCCTTGCATACCAGACTGCGCATGTCGCCCTTATGCCACTCGTTGGGGCCGAACACGTTGGTGAATTTGAGCCCAGCAACCTTGACCTGCGCCGTCTTGCTGAAGAGTCCCGAGTCCCTGGCCCATAAGTCGAACATCTGCTTCGAGTAGCCGTACATGTTCAGCGGGCGGAGGGAGTCTATGCTATCTTCGTCGTCCAGATAGCCCTGGGCACCGTCGCCGTAGGTCGCCGCGCTCGATGCGTAAATCAAATGAGCATGGTGCCGGATTGCGAATTCCGCGACTTCCTTGGAGCAGTTGTAGTTGTTGTCGGCAAGGAAGCTGGCGTCTGTCTCGGTGGTGCTCGAGCAGGCGCCCATGTGGAAGACCGCACTTACCTCCCCGGTAAAAGGCTTGCCGCAGGCGACAAGCCTGCGGAAGTCGTTTTTCTCGATATAGTCCTTGAATCTTAAGGGGCCGAGATTTTTCCATTTTTCGTCGGAGCCGAGCTCGTCAACAACAATGATGTCGTTGATGCCGCGCTGGTTCAGCGCCCATACTATGGCGCTGCCTATGAAACCTGCGCCTCCGGTGACTATATACATCGTCTGCCTCGGTAAACTGACTTGGCTTCCAGCTCAGAATCTCGTCAAAGGAATTTTGATTGAAGTGAAAGGCTTGAGCTTTTGGTTGGGCTTGATTTCCGGGTTGGCCTTGAGCAATGCCTCGACCGACAGGCCGTGCCTTTCGGCGATCTCTTGTATCGTCTCGTTTGGCAGTATCTCCTCCATGAAGAAATTCTGGGGCGTGTCTGCCGGGGCGGCTGCCCGATCTGCTCTGTCCAGGTCGGCGAGTATGCGCTCCAGCGAGTCCGACTTAGCGGGTGTCTCGGCGCTGCCTGCGCTGACAGCATCCCTGAGGAGGTCCTCGATGGGATCCGGATCCTCGACTTTCTCGGGTGCCTCCACGGGTTTGGATGCCGGCGGGGGGGGCTGCGACGGTTTGGCTGCGGGTTTGCCCGTCTCGTGGTTGGTGCCGGGAATCACAAGCTTCATGCCGGCTGTTATAGGTCTCTTGGGATCCAGGTTGTTCGCCTGGGCCAGCTCGTTCGTCGTTGTGTTGTGTTTCCTTGCTATAGACCACAAGGAGTCGCCCGAGACGACTGTGTAGGTTCCTCCTGCTGAGGTGGATGGGGTGGAGGCCTTGGGCTTCGTTGAAGTTTTAGGCTTCGCGGCTGGTGCCGGTGCTTTTGTCGATGGGGGTGGCTGGTAGCCTGCAATCCCTCCCGGTGGGATGACAAGCACTGAGCCTATCCCGAGAAGCTTGTCTAAAGGCAGATTGTTGGTGGCCGCAAGCTCTTCCCTCGTGACTCCGTAGTCCCTGGCGATCTTCCAGAACGAGTCTCCCTGTTTGACAGTATGTGTGAGAGGTGTGTAGGAGAATCCCGGCTGGGCGTGTATTCCGGCAGGAGGCGGCATGGCAGGAATCTCGATCTCGGCGAAGCTTGGTGGCAGTGCGGGCATCTCGGTGGACGGAGTGAACACCTGTGCGGCCACTGCAGGAATCTCGTCACCATAGGGGTCGAGCGTGGGCGGCGGAACATTCGGCCTGTTGCGCAGCAGCAGCTGCCTTTGCATGCACCCCGAGGCGAGCAATGCAGAGGCGACGGTCAGAAGGCAGATTGAAACGGGGAAACTTTTTCTATTTTTGACATACATGAGATGACCTCCTAGTCGTTTTGCGTGAGAGTTTTGCGTGAAGCCTCAAGGTGTTCGCGCACAATAGCCTTAAATGTCTCTCCTCGCTCCTTGTAGTTCTCGAACATATCCATACTGGCACAACCCGGCGACAGGAGCACCATATCCCCTGACCGGGCGGCCGACACAGCTTTCAGCACAGATTCCCTGAAAGTCGCAAATACTATACAATGTATATCATGCTTCATCAAACTTGCCAGCTTGTTTTTTGATTCTCCTGCAAGAAAAACGCATTTTATTTTGTCCTTGAGGCATTTCATGCCTGAAAAGTCCATGTTTTTGTCGAGGCCGCCGGCTATGAGGCAAATATTTTTATCCTTGCCGAAGCGCGTGACAGCGGCCATCGTCGCTGCCGGGTTGGTGGCCTTGGAGTCGTCCACGAAAGATATCCCGTCGGATTCAGCGAACAACTCCTGCCGGTGGGGGGAGCTGCGAAATTCGCAAAAGGTCTTCCGCAGCGAGGCCGCCAGCACACGCGGGTCGAGGATGGTCGAGGCCAGCGCGGCGGCGGCCATGGCGTTCTCCATGTTGTGTGCAGGGAGGAGATATGGGTTTTCGATGGCGACTGGCGGGATCATATGATCCCTGAAGACGATGGAGTTGTTCTCTTGCCTTATGAAGGCATTCTTGGATTTTGCCGAGAATGTGACTGGGCGGAGATTCGGGTAGAATCTCTGGAATTCCGGTAGCAGATCATGGTTGACTATCATTCGCTCAGGGTCGGCGATAGGCTTGAAGATATGGAATTTGGCCTTGGTGTAGCGCGAGAAGTCCGAGTGGCGGTCAATGTGGTCTGAGGCGATGTTGAGCAGCGCGGCGGCCATAGGCGCGAAATCCGCGGCCCGCTCGAGCTGGAACGAGCTGACCTCGACCACCGGGACCGCGTCCTGCCGGTCGAGCACGACCCGGCTCAACGGGTAGCCTATATTCCCCGAGGCCACGGAGGGTATCCCGGCGTTCTCAAGTATCATCGAGGTCATCTCGGTGACAGTTGTCTTACCGTTGGTCCCGGTTATCGCCAGCATAGGCTTGTGGATGAAGCATGATGCGAAGTCCAGCTCGCCGATTGTTCTCGCCCCGGACTCGGCGGCGAGCTTGGCAAGCCTCGAGCTGTCCGGGATGCCAGGGCTGACCACTATCAGATCCGACTCCGGCAGCTTGTCACCACGGAAAGAAAGCAGCACACGGCCTCGGGAGTCTGATTCAACCCCCTTGGAAAACCCCTCCAAAGACTCCGAGTTCCCCTCGTCTATCCCGATGGCTGGATACCCCCTTGACAATGCAAGCTTGAACGCCGCCCTGCCGCTCTCCCCCAGCCCCAGTATTGCTATCCTCGTGCCTTCAGCCATCATAAGCCATCATCCCTGAAAATGCCATGTAACCAAGATCCCGGCTCCCCACCCAAACGCCCCACAGTAGAATAACTGACCATTCAGGGATTTCAAGCCTCTCAGAGATGGGGAAGGGCAGAGTTTTGAAACTGGCTCAATAGTTTTGAAGCTGGCTCTATTATCTTCTTCGTGGCACCCACGGTGGTAACGGTACATTTAATCCGTATTCCCCTGTGGCGTTTACCGATATTCCCCGATAAGTAGCCGTTCCATTTAGAGTGTCTCGTGATCGCACGTCAACAGCGTGTCGGAATATTGCTGTCTCTCGGGGTTTCTGCGATATTCGCGGGTAACTACTATTTTATCTACGCTTCCGGAGCCTACTATGCCGAGGGCTTTCTTGCATTGCTTGTGCTTTTGGGATTCTTCATGCTTACGAGGTATCTGCAGGGCGGGGGAGATATGTTTCTGGTTTTCGGTTTCTCATTGCTTGGTGTCGCGGCTCTGGTCAAGAACGAGGGTATTGCCATCTATGTGATTACAGTAAAATCACGGGTTGACTCTGATTCTTACCATTCTGGACTGGAGTGGGAATGATGAGAGGTTGAGTCTTGCGATGATGAGGAAGTCCTGGGGAGTTATGATTTTCATTCCCTTGATAAAATCAAGAGAGGTTGTGATTGGAGCTGAGTTGTTTGGTTTGAGTTCGAGGGTCATTCTTCTTGGGTTTTGTCCGGGATCGGGTTTCATTTCGATCCATTTTTCCAGGGGCGGTATTTCGTCGCCGAGGTTCCATGGGATATGATAGATCGAGATATTGAAGGACTCCTTCATCATCCATTCGTATATGACCAGGCTTTTCCGAGCTTTGTTCTGGAGTCTGAAAGTTATGCTTGGGGCAGATCCGGCCGTGAACTCGACTTCCGGGGATACTTTTTCGAGAGTTGCTTTGAAGTCGGTGATGGGGGGGAATTTGAGGTCTTGCGGGGGAGGGGGGAAAATCTTGCCGAAGTTTGCCGGCTCGATTTCGGGCAGGTCTAATTTCGGGGCAGGCTTCAAAGGTTCTTTCTGTTGCTGGGAGAGAGAGTCTGGTGGCATGGCTAATGCCCAAACAGCGATAGCTGCGAGGGAAATATTCCTGAAGGAGCTTGCCGGCATGAATCTGGACATGATGATCGCCTCTGAAGTGTTTCAGCGTTTTTTGGGCTTGTCGTTGAATACGTAGAAGATGATGGCGATGACGCCGATTATTTTCAAAAATATGCCGTATGGGCCGGTGTAGACATCGCCTGCATCCACATCCTCCCATACTTGTCCGACATGGACGGCGAGGAAAATGACGATTTTGATTGCGATGAAGAGGATGCCCATGTAGCAGAGGCATAAAATGATGGAGAAGACGATCTTGTTGAGGTTGGCGGCGACCCATGCTCTGGTGTTGTCCGCGGGGGACTTGGTATATGTCGTCCCCAGTCTTTGTCTTCTAATCATATTTCTCCGTTGCTCCGTTGTCCGCCTACAGGGTGTCCGCTTGTTTTCGACCCGACAATATAGCTGGTTGTGTTGTGAAAGCAAGGGTATAAAAATGGACGGGGGCTCTTTTTTTTTTATTTTAGGGGAAGGAGGCTGGCAAAACTCCATGGATGGCCTATAGTTGAACCCGGCTTGGAGTTCGCCGGATAGGGGATCCCGGCCGAAGCGGAGTTGTCTTTGTCGTAGTTTAAGGAACATACATATATCTGGAGTCTATTATTATGCCCAAAAGGGATGACATAAAGAAGATCCTGCTGGTTGGAGCCGGCCCGATAGTTATTGGTCAGGCATGTGAGTTCGACTATTCCGGCACTCAGGCTTGTAAGGCGTTGAGGCAGGAGGGATATGAGGTCGTCCTTGTGAACAGCAATCCTGCTACGATCATGACGGATCCGGAGTTTGCAGACAGGACTTATATAGAGCCTTTGACAAAGGATATCCTGCAGGAGATAATCCACCGCGAGCGTCCTGACGCCATATTGCCGACGCTGGGGGGGCAGACTGCGTTGAACCTGGCCATGGAGCTTCACAAGGGAGGGGTTTTGAAGCGTTATCGTGTTGAGATGCTGGGTGCGAGTGCGGATGTCATAGAGCGTGCGGAGGATCGTGAGCTTTTCAAGGAGACGATGCGTGGAATAGGGCTTGACATACCAGCCAGTGCCTCTGTGCACACGGTGGATGAGGCTTTGTCTGCTGCGCGCGAGATGGGGAAATATCCCTTGATAATCCGTCCGGGTTTTACATTGGGCGGCACAGGAGGGGGTATCGCATACGACGAGGATGATTTGCGGGAGGTTGTCAGCCGGGGTTTGGATGCCAGCCCTACTCGGGAGGTTCTGATCGAGGAGTCTTTGGTGGGGTGGAAGGAGTTTGAGCTTGAGGTGATGCGTGACCGCAAGGACAATGCTGTTATAGTGTGTTCCATAGAGAATATTGACCCTATGGGTGTGCATACCGGGGACAGCATGACCGTAGCGCCTCAGCAGACGTTGACTGACCGCGAGTACCAGCACATGCGTGACAGTACGCTTGCCGTGATGAGGGCGATAGGGGTTGAGACAGGGGGCTCCAATGTGCAGTGGGCTGTGAATCCTGCAGACGGGCGTATGGTGATAATTGAGATGAATCCCCGGGTCTCTCGTTCCAGCGCGCTGGCTTCGAAGGCGACGGGTTTTCCGATTGCAAAGATCGCGGCGAAGCTCGCGGTGGGCTATACCCTGGACGAGATATCCAACGACATAACGCGCAAGACTCCAGCATGCTTCGAGCCCTCTATAGACTATGTTGTGACTAAGATACCTCGTTTTGCGTTTGAGAAGTTCCCTTCGGCGGACAGCACCTTGACGACGCAGATGAAGTCGGTTGGGGAGACCATGAGCATCGGCCGGACGTTCAAGCAGTCCTTGCAGAAGGCTTTGCGTTCTTTGGAGACTGGGAGGGGCGGGTTTGGTGCTGATGGCAAGGACGGCAGGACTTCCGGGATGAGCGGAAGGGAGCTTTCCAATGAACTCAGGCGTCCCAATGCCGTGCGTGTGTTCATGATACGCGAGGCGTTCAAGCGCGGCTGGGGGGTTGCGCGGGTGAACAAGCTTACCGGGATAGACCCATGGTTCCTGCGTCACATGGAGGAGCTGGCGTGTTTCGAGGACGAGATAGCATCCTGTGGGAATCTGGAGTCTTTGAAGGGGGATACGAGTCTTTTCAGGCAGGTCAAGGAGTTCGGGTATTCCGACAGGCAGATAGCTTGGATACTTGCTTGTACGGAGGATGATGTTCTGGAGGCGCGCAGGGCTTGCGGGCTTTTGCCTGTTTACTCTCTTGTGGACACCTGCGCCGGGGAGTTTGAAGCCTGCACGCCATACTATTACTCGACATACGGGGAGGTTGACGAGTTCACGGGAAGCGGCAGGAGGAAGATCATGATTCTGGGAGGGGGGCCTAACCGGATCGGGCAGGGTATAGAGTTTGACTACTGCTGTGTTCATGCCTCGTTCGCGCTGAGGGAGGCAGGATTCGAGACGATAATGGTGAACAGCAACCCCGAGACAGTCAGCACGGACTACGACACAAGCGACCGTTTGTATTTCGAGCCACTAACAGTGGAGGATGTTCTCCACATATACGAGAGGGAAGGCTGCGAGGGTGTGATAGTCCAGTTCGGCGGGCAGACGCCCTTGAACATCGCCTCGAGGCTTGAGAGGCATGGAGTGAGGATACTTGGGACGCCGACCTCGAGCATTGAGTCTGCGGAGGACAGGGATTTCTTCCAGAAGTTGGTATCGCGCCTTGGGATAAAGCAGGCTGAGAGCGGAATTGCGTTGAATGCCGGGGATGCTGTGGAGATAGCGAGAAGGATAGGATATCCTGTTCTTGTGAGGCCGTCGTTCGTGCTGGGTGGCAGGGCGATGGTTATTGTTTACAACGAGAAGTGGCTCAAGCGTTACATGAGCGAGGCTGTCGAGGCATCCGAGGACCGTCCGATACTTATAGACAGGTATCTTGAGAATGCTTTGGAGGTGGATGTTGACTGCGTGTCTGACGGTGAGATTTCTGTTGTCGGCGCGATAATGGAGCACGTGGAGCTTGCGGGGATACATTCTGGTGACAGTGCCTGCGTGATACCTACAGTGAACATAAGTGCCGACGCGCTGGACAGCATACGTGCGCATACGCATGCTCTGGCCCGTGAGCTGAAGGTATGCGGTCTGATGAATGTTCAGTATGCGATAAAGGAAGATGAGGTATACATTCTGGAGGTCAATCCGCGGGCCTCGCGCACGGTGCCTTTCGTTTCCAAGGCGATAGGTGTTCCTCTGGCGAAGCTGGCGGCGCTGGCGATGTCGGGCTCGAGGCTTTCTGATCTGGGTTTCACCAGCGAAGTGATACCTGGGCATTATTCGGTCAAGGAGGCGGTATTCCCTTTCAAGAAGTTCTCAGGTGTGGACATAGTTTTGAGCCCTGAGATGAAATCCACCGGTGAGGTCATGGGTATGGACCCGATAGCAGGCTTGGCTTACCTGAAGTCCCAGGTGGCGGCGGGCAACGAGTTTTACCGCGACGGCGGGGGCAAGGTATTCTTGAGTGTTAGGGATCACGACAAGGATGTGGTTGCGGGGCTTGCGGGGGAGCTTGTCGGTTTGGGGTTCAGCATATATGCCACGCCTGGGACTTCGACGCATCTCAGGGATTCTGGAGTCAAGGCTAATGTGTTGCTCAAGATCTCTGACGGGAGGCCGAATGTGCTTGATCTGATGAGGGAGGGAGAGGTTTCCATGATAATCAATACGCCCTCTCCGGGTGCTGCGCCGAAGGTTGACGAGATATGCATGCGTGCGGAGGCTGTTCTAAGGGGTGTGCCGATAATGACGACGATATCCGGAGCGATTGCGACGATAGACGGCCTGAAGGCTTTGAAGGAGATGGGCAGGATGGAGATACTTAGTCTGCAGGAGTATCACCGGGACGTGCTCAGGGTGAACCTCCCTGGGAGGAATTCCTAGTTCAATAAGTGAGGTGGCGATGAAAGAGGGGTCGTTGGGATGCCAGAAGTGCGGGTCGAAGCTTGTAGCTTGCGATGACAGGTTTGTGCCGATGACTTGCCAGAGCTGCAATCTGATCCAGATAAACCCTTTCAATGACGGGGATCTGTATTTCGAGAAGCTGATTTCCTCGAGTCGGATGTTTTATATCTACCGTGGATATGATGTCAAGCACAAGCTGTTTCTGCACATTGTATACTTGCGCAAGGATTTCGAGGATTTGGACTGGGGCTTGTCTGCCGCGGCGGATCAGGCCGCGGAGCTGACCAAGCTTTCTCATGTTAATATATGCCCCTTGTTCAACCACGGCCCTATCAACGGGAGCTACTATGTGAGTTTCCCGAGGATAGAGGGCTATCTGCTTTCCAGCTATAATCCCCAGACGCACGGTCTTATGGGCATTACTCGGGTGCTGGAGGTTCTGCATTCTGTGGCTTTGGGTATAGCTATGGCGCATTATGAGCAGTTCACGCACCACAACGTATGTTCTGGCAACATACACGTTGACGAGCGCGGCATGGTTAGGGTGAACAATTTCTTCACGTCCAGGATGGTATATCTTTATGACCAGCGTCGGATGAGGTCGGACAAGAGGATCTATATATCGGTGCCTGCCCACTTCATAAGCCCTGAGAAGGCCGAGTCCGGTGTGGAGGACAATCGTGGTGATGTTTTCAGTTTTGGAGTCATTTTGTATTACATGCTGACGGGGGCTTATCCATTCGAGGGGAGGGGAGAGCTGGACACGATCTACAGCCGCGTGAAGAAGAAGGTTGGCAAGGGCAGGGATCTGAAGGTTGATGCTGGGGAGGTAATGGCGGACTACATATCCCCTGAGTCTCCGAGCAAGCGCAGGGCTGGTATCCCTGAGGACTTGAGTCTCCTTGTCATGAGTCTGTTGTCTTATTTTCCGAACACCCGGCCGTCGTTTTCGGAGGTGCTGACCTTATTCAACATGCTTCGTGCAAAGAGTGACGTGGTGAAGATCCGCAGCATTCAGGAGCAGATGGTGGACACAGAGACCCGGAACATCCCGAAGATGGCTTCACCGGGCATGAAAAAGTACTTGATGGGTGATGTGTAGGGGGTGTTTTATGGGAGATGGAAGGAGCAGTGGCAGAGGGCGGAGGATATATCTTGCCGAGCACCGCGGGCTGTGCGCAGGGGTTGTCAGGGCATTGGATATTGTCAGCCGGATACTCGAAAGCGGCACCCGACCGGTATATGTCAGGCATGCCATAGTCCACAACAGCTACATTGTCGGGAAATTGCGGGATGCGGGGGTGGTTTTTGTGGAGAATCTCGATGAGGTGCCTAAAGGCGGCACAGTGATATTCAGCGCCCACGGGGTGTCTCCCGAGGTCGAGAGGAAGGCGGCCGAGATGGGGCTGGAGACTGTTGACGCGACTTGCCTGAGGGTGAAGAAGATACATGAGAAGGCATTGACGTTGAGGCGCGATGGGTACACGATACTTCTCATAGGCAACCGTGACCATCCCGAGATCCGGGGCACGCTGGGCCATATTGGTGAGGGGGGGATAGTTGTCGAGAGCAAGGAGGACGCTTGTAAACTTGATCTTCACTCCGACTCTCTTGCTGTGACATATCTTACCCAGACCACCCTGAGTGCCGATGATGTCTCGGAGATAGCGGCAGAGCTTCGAAGACGTGTCCCTGGCCTGGTCGAGCCGCACAAGAGCGACATATGCGACGCGACGCTGAAACGGCAGGCGGCGGTCAAGGACCTGGCCCGCAAATGCGACACGATATTGGTGATAGGCTCCGAGGCCAGCTCCAACTCCAAACGGCTGAGGGATGTGGCTGCCGGGGCAGGTGCAAATGCTTGCTTGATAGACACTTTCAAGGATATTCCTGAGGGAGTTGTCGCAAAAGCGGCCAACATTGGCATCAGCTCGGGCGCTTCCGCCCCGGAGGAACTCGTGCTCGAGACTATCAACTTCCTGATCTCCCAAGGCTTCGAGCCCCCGGAAGGATATTGAGTCTCGCCACTATTGGAATAAATATCCCTCCACCGCTTGATTTTGCCCTATGTCCTGCTAAGTTATCTTGATTGTCGCTATGTATGTATCGAATAATCAATGGTCATTTATGGAGGTCAAAGATGAGGGTTCAGTATTTGTCCGGCATCTTTTTGGTGTTTTTTGCGAATTTCGCGATTTTGGCGGGGCAGGATATTGCTGTGAGCACGGAGCCTGATATTCCGGAGACCTTGCTTCTCGAGGCGTTGTCGTCTATACAGCGCGGAGTCAACTATCTGACTGACAGCCAGGGGCAAGATGGCTCCTGGTTAGGTCATCCTGCGGTGACAGGCTTATGTGTGATGGCCCTTCACAACAGCGGGACGACGCACAATGTGGCCATACGCGAGCATGCGGTGAAGAAGGGACTTTCCTTCATGAGGGGTTTTGTGCAGCCTGACGGCTCGATCTGGATGGCTGGTAAGGAACGAGAGTACCCGAACTACACGACTGCAGTGGCATTGTCCGCGCTTGCCACTGTGGGTCTAAAGGAGGACGAGGAGATAATGCGCAATGCCCGGCGTTTCCTTGTCGGGTCACAGATTTTAGACGAGAACAGCAAGGATTTCGGGGGGGTAGGGTATGGTTCCAAGGGCCCTGGGAATCCAGACTTGTCGAATACGCAGTGGGCGCTGGAGGCCTTGTATCTGACGGAGTACCTGGACAGGGAGTCGAGGGCGAGCAGTCCCGCTGACAGGGAGAAGTCAGAGCTGGCCTGGAGTAATGCTGTGCAGTTTCTGAGCCGTCTGCAGCATGTTCCCGAGACGAACGACGAGGTATGGGTTGTGCAGGACAAGAACGACCCGAACTACGGGAGTTTCGTTTACAGCACGAGCGAGAGCAAGGCTGGAGTCGAGGAGGGCGGAGAGCGCCAGACGCTCCGCGGTTACGGGAGCATGACCTACGCGGGGCTTAAGAGCATGATATATGCGAAGCTTGAGAGGGATGATCCCCGAGTGAAGGCTGCGGTCGAGTGGGGCAGCAAGAACTATGACTTGAACCAGAACCCCGGAATCGGGCCTGAGGGTCACTACTACTATATGCACACCTTTGCCAAGGCGTATTCGGTTCTTGGCGAGGAGTTCCTGACGACACCTGACGGTCAGAAGCACAGTTGGCGAATAGATTTGATAAAGAAGCTTCTTGAGCTTCAGAAGGGCAAGGGTGAATGGTGCAACGACAAGCACGGCCGCTGGTGGGAGAGCATACCCGAGTTGGTGACCGCATACTCGCTTCTGGCGATGGAGGCCGCCCTGGGCCCGAAGCTGGCGAGGTGATACGGTATGGGAAAGACAATCGGACATGGAGGCTGGAGGGTATGAAATCCAAGTTGTTTGTAGCGGTAGCGGGGTTGTCACTTGCGGCAGGGTTTTTTGGGTGCACATCTGTAGTCAGTGTCAACATGCTCGGCACGGGTGCGGCGGCTGTGGGCAATGACTGGGAAGGCGTATGGGGCGATGGCAAAGAACTGGTTTTCCATGTGAAGGTCAAGAATCCTGAGAAGGGAATTCTCGGCGTGGCCATGGTAGGCTGGGAGAAAGGGGACTTCAGCATGCGGAAGTTTGACGTTTTCATCAGGAAAGGCGATAAGCATGATTTCTGCAACATTCTGTACAAGGATATGGCGGACGAGAAGGACGATGCCGGCGAGGATGTTTTGAACAGCTATTTCTGGATGCTTGTGAAGCAGGGGGAAGGCGTTTTGCTTTTATATATGCCTGATGCCAAGGAGATTGCCGTTCTGGTGGAGGAAGGGAAGCTTTCGGGAGAGAAGGGTGATGGAAATATCTTGCTTAAAGGGTCTCAGGAAGAGCTGACCAAGCTGCTTGAGGATGATGGGGGGCAAACTGTTGAACTGGAGCGAACCTCTGGTTTTGAGAAAGGTCTCGGGTCTTTGAAAAACCGGGATGTCATCGCCGCCCTTGATCCTAAATGAAGCAGTTAAATCTCAAAAATGGCAGTTAACATATTTGTATACAAAGCTTTAAGACTAACTGAGCTTTCACCTTTTTGGTTAGAAGGATTTTTGAGATTTAACCCTTCGGGGTGCCG
>CAZANS010000024.1:7814-16131 GCA_964486565.1 uncultured Victivallales bacterium | reverse complement strand
TCTTTGAAATAACTAGATAATCTCGGCGGAAGTCTTTCCGCACGAGATTATCTACTGGAAGTCACATTTCAGATCCCCCATTTCCCTTAGTTTTTTTCTTCTGAGGATCATTGTTTTCTTATCTTCTATGAACCACTCGAGCTCATCTCCATTTTTCAGTTCCATTGCCTCGATCATTACGAGTGGAACGGTCACGCAGAATTTAAAAAAAGGATGATAAAATGATGAAAAACCCCGCCTGGGGCCGCGCGCTCCCTCCCTTGGAGTTAAACTCCGACCTTCCATGAGACGATTCTCCGCAAATAGACGATCAAGGCGAATAAGAGAGGCAGAGTGCGAAAATCAGCGGCCTGTACTCACATGCCTCCGAACTGCACAAAGCCGGCATACACCTGATCTCGACCGATGAAAAGACCGGCATCCAGGCGCTGGAACGAATTGCGCCGCCCAAGCCGCATGGGTTTTGACACCGCTATGCGCGTTTCACCATGTCCTGTCATAAGAAAACGGGGAGTTTTGAAACTGGCTCAACAGTCCCTTAGGTCTTCGCGCTTCGCATTTCGGGCTACATCGGAGGGGATTGCCAGGGTATAGACGGCTGGCGACAGCAGGATGGCCGAGACAAAAGCCGCTGAGACACCTGAAGTGATTGCGAGGCCCACGCTTCGCAGCGCAGGATGGGAGGCCCAGAGCAGGGCAGAGGCGCCGACCAGGGTTGACAATGCCGAGATGGAGAGGGAGTAAAGCGCGGATCTGGAGAATCCCGGGTCGTGTTTGTCGCATGCGGAGACGACGAAAATACCGTAGTCTATCGCCAGGCCGGCGACGACGATACAAGCGACCAGCGACACTGCATTGACCTTCATGCCGCAAATGGCGAACGCTGGCCAGACCGCGAGGGATGCGAAAAGCACCGGCAGGAGGGCGATGAAAGTCTTCAGGAGGCTTTTCAGGCACAGGAATGCCAGTGCGCAGACGCAGAACACCGCAGTGATGGCGATTCTTGAGGCGTCGGCCATGATTTTTTCGGAGATGTAGTTTCCGAACCTGGACGGTGATATGACCATCGCCCCGGGAACGCCCTGCAGCAGCCCCCCGACCTTTTCCACGGCGTTCTCGTCGTCGTTGAAGAAGGCATTCATGACCGTTTTGGAGCCGTGTGTGGAGAGGAACCTGCGGGACAGCATCGCGAAGTCGGGATTCCCGATCAGCTCCTCCGAGAAGTCGTGTTCATGCAGATTTTGGAAGAAGGGCTCGAATGCGTTATGGCTGAAGCCGTATTTCTCGCCGGCCTCCTTGAGATTCCCGCGAAGTTCGCAGGCCCAGCCGCCGCGCCAGAACTCGTCCCAAGCACGAGCGTTTTCCTTCCTTGTCGGCAAAGAAGGCCAGAGCATTGACAGCGAGTCGAATCCCGTCACGCCCGCGGCCTTTGCGGATTTCGCAAGCTTGTCGTGCCTCAGATGCAGATCCTCTATATCCTCACCCGAGACAGTTGCGGCGGCTCTGGATGCTTCACCCCAGACTGTGGCGAAATCGTTCTTGTCTTGGCGCAGTTCATCGCTTAGGCCGTCAAGCTGCCTGATATCCTTCTCGAAGCTGGAAAGCAAGGCTACAGCAAGCGCCGCGACTGCGAGCATGGCGGCAGCAAAAACTGCTTTGTAGGAATATTTCCTGCTGCGCGCTGGGAACGCTGCGGTGATTCCCGGCATCCATGCCTTGAAGCGGCGGTTTTTCGGCAGCAGGGACGGCAGGCATATCATTGAGAAAAGCAGCGAGAACACCAGACCGCATGTGGATGCGAATGCAAGCTGGCGGTATCCTGGCGTGCCGGAAAACAGAAAGGCCCAGAATACACCCAGGGTGGTCAGGGCGCTGAATACCAGCGGGCGCCTGATCGCCTGGAGCGCCTTCTCACTTTCGTCGCCATCGTGGAGCGAAGACGCGACATAGACGTGCACGCCGTAGTCAAGGGCGATTCCCACCACGGTGGTGCCGAGTCCGAGTATTATTGCCGACGGCCTTTTGAAGAAAAACATCGTCAGCCCGATGGCGCACAGCACCCCCGCCACCGGAATGACAAACAGAACAACCGCCCTCCAGTCCCGGAAGAAGACGAGGAAAAGCAGCAGGAAGCCGATTCCTGCGACTAACAGAGTGACCATGATGTCGCGCTTGAGCAGCCTTCGGTTGTCTATGGCATGCCTGTGCCCGGAGAGAGCGACACATGAAATGGCATCCTCCTGCAGGATGCGCGCGATGTCGTCCTGAAGCAGGGAGTAAAGCGCCTCCGCGGCATCGGCGTCGGTGACGGGGATCGAGGTCTCGACGATCAGCAGCATGCTCGAGTGCTCTTGGTTCCACAGCCTGGAGTCCCTTATCTCCACCCTGAACCCGGATTCCCGACCGAGGCGCTGCAGCCTGTTCAAGGGGATCTCATGGAGGTTCAAAGGGTCTGCCGCGACAAGCCTCTGCTGGAAGATCCCTCCAGGCCGCAGCAGGGCATCATAGTGGCCCCGCATTATCCGCTCCAGGCGGGGAAGCCCGACCCTTGCACTTACATCCTCGAGATCATCCTGGTCCAAAGTCTGTGGGATGTTTTTGAAAAGCACTCTTCCCACGGCAAGGACTCCTTCCGGCTCGATGCGCGAGACAACCCGGTTGACACCGGGATATGCGGCGACTCTGTCGGCCAGGCGGTCTGCGAATTCCGCAAGCTCGCCGAACCCTTCCTCGCCTTGCGGAGAACGCAGGGATATGGCGACAACATTGCCGAGTTGCGAGTCCCGCAGGAAATCCAAATGCCCCCTTATCCATTCGTCCTCGGGAAGCAGAGCCCCGATGTCGGTGTCTATGTTCTGCCTATGCAATATGATGGGGACGGAGCATATCAGGACTGCCAGTGCGAAGAAAGCAGCAAATATCTTTGTCTTGGATGCCGCCATGTTGTCATGTCCGGGAGGCGAACTCGGATTTCTTTATATCGAAGGTCTTCAGCTTCCTGTACAGGCTGGCCTGCCCGATCTCCAGGATCTTGCTTGCCTGCACCACGTTGCCGCGGGTCTCCTGCAGGGCGGCCTTTATCATTTCCAGCTCCACCTTCCAGAGTGGTTTCGCCCGGCATGAAGAGTTCCCGTTGTCCACACCGCTGGAATGCTGGGGAAGCATATCCTGGAGAATCGGTGCCGCCATGATCTCTTCGGGCAGGAATGACTCCTCGACTACAGCGCCGTCCCGCAGGACAACAATCCTCTCGAGTATGTTCTCAAGCTCCCTCACGTTCCCGGGCCAGTCGTACGAGCACAGCCGTCTCAGGGCTCCGGGCGAGAACTCGTAGAAATACTTCGCATACTTCTCGGTGAAGACATGCAGGAAGTGTGCGCACAGCAGCGGGATGTCCTGCCTCCTCTCGGTGAGCGAGGGGATCCTCACGGGCACCACGTTGAGCCTGTAGTACAAATCCTCCCTGAAGTTCCCCTTCCTCACCTCCTCGAAGGGCGCCTTGTTGGTGGCGCATATTATCCTGGCGTTGACGGGTATCTCCTCCTCCCCGCCGACCCGGGTAACCCTCCTTTCCTGAAGCACTCTGAGAAGCTTCACCTGAAGGTCTATCGGAAGCTCGCATATCTCATCGAGAAAAAGCGTGGCGTCGTTGGCCTGCTCGAATTTCCCCTTTCTGTTCTTCACTGCTCCGGTGAAGGCACCCCTCACGTGGCCGAAAAGCTCGCTCTCGAGGAGGTTTGGAGGTATGGCGCCGCAGTTTATGGCGATGAAAGGCTTCTGGTTGCGAGGCCCGTTCTCATGCATGGCCCTTGCCACCAGCTCCTTGCCCGTACCGCTCTGGCCCACGATAAAGACAGTGGCGTCGGTCTTGCAGACGTTCTGTATTGTCCTGTACAATTCCTGCATCGAGGGTGCTGCCCCGATGATCTTGCCCATGAAAGTCCTCTTCTCGTTATGGAAGTCGTGCACCTCGCGCCACAGCACCCTAAGCCTTAGTGCCTCGAAGACCGCCTCGACCAGCACGCCGGCGCCGAGCGGCTCGCACAGGAAGTTGTCCGCGCCGTTCCGAAGGGCACCTGCCATCACACTGCAGTGCTCGGCGGTCGAGGTGACTATAATCGGCGCCTCGGTGCTTCTCTGGACATAGCTGATGTAAGAGACGAAGTCGTCGAACTTGTCGCTGTGCTCTATTATGATTATGTCAGGGGAGCTGTTCTCCAGAAAAGCCGAGATCCCCGAGGGGGTGGACAGATGGACGCACTCAAGCTTGGGATGGCTTGCCATCTCCTTGTCTATCATTTCCGAGTTCCTGTCACCTATGTGAAGGACCAAGGCATTCTCCTTGTTCTTTTTCTTTATCATCCTTGAACCCGCCTAATTTTATCTGGCCTCCGCCGCCCGTCTTGACAGTTGTTGATATCTACTTGATGTATTATTGCATCTCAATCGGCCGAAATCAATCTTGCATGGACAAAACCTGGATATTTTGCTCTCTTTTGCCCCCCTTGCCTCCGCAAGCCGGGAACATCCCATCTTGGCATGGTATATGCTTGCAAAACAATTAGAGTTTGGTGCTTGAAAACAGCTCGGAGGGTGCTATGTTCAGCACGTGTACAGACATTTAAATATGTTTTTTTACAAAAAAACGTTTGAACAGAGTGTGAAAAGGAGTTATATTTTTTGCTTGACACTGTTGTTTCCGTGGATCCTGCAGTGGCAAGCAGGTGGTTTTTGAGGCTGGCTGGCTAATGCCGGCGATGTTAGTTTGCCGTTAGCGCTGATGTGGCTTGCGGCTAGTTTTACAGCGAACAGGAGGTAAGAAGATGGACCGTGGCAGCAAAATACTGATGGTTTTGACCTTTCTGGCTTTCGGCGTGTGCGACGAGGTCTTGGCTCAGGCGGTGACGTATTTCAAGAATACCGACGTGACTGCCAGCGTGGAGTACGACCCCGGCTTCGATCCTCCGAACGTGAAGGCTGTCGCGATGAGAAAGCCTCTGCAGTGGATACAGATAGACGTGGAGTACACCACCGAGTCGAGAATTGACCCCCGCACCAAGGAGGTCGCCTGGCTTGAGGACGTTACGATGAAATACGACGTGCTCCTCCCGGAGGTGACAGGCAAGCCCCGCGTGATCCTTTCAGGGCAGGTGGAGTTCTGGGCCATACCTCTCGACGGCGAGAAGCATTATGCCCAGACATTCATTCATCCGCAGATACTGAGGAGATACGTTCCCGACCTGAAGCTCTCGAAATCTTCCATGAGGGATCTGAGGGTTTTGGTGTCTTTCGAGATGAACCAGTCTCCGGTGGGCTACGGCTTTATGAAGACCAAGTCGACTTCCACCATCGAACAGATCGGTGGAGAGGTCAGGAGGGCTCTGGCTTCGCCAGCAACTATCAAGGCAAAGGATGCGATCTTCAGCAGGAGCGAGACCCCTTGGGGGATAGTCAACCTGAGCCATTACGAGCTTGAGAAAAGAAAATAGCGGGTACCCCGCAAGGTGGCATTGGTCTGCTTATGGCAAAGACAGAATTAGTACTGGCAATAGATATAGGGGCTTGCAGCCTTAAGGTTGCGAGCTTCGCCTATCCTAAGTCCGGAGGGCTTATCCTTGAGAAGTTCTCGTTCACGGAGTTCGGAGGCGACTTCAAGGAGGACGAGTACAAGGTCGCCTTCCGCGATGCATTGCAGTCCTGCATGGCCGAAAACGACTTCGGAGCCCGAAATGTCTATCTTTCCTTCTCGGGGCAGTCTGCGTTCATAAGGTTCGTGAAGCTGCCTCCCATGGGGAACGAGGAGGGCAGGGTCAAGCAGGTAGTCGAGTACGAGGCCAAGCAGAACGTCCCCTACCCCATAGAGGAGGTGATCTGGGACTACCAGCTCATCGGCGGGATCGAGGAGGATACCGAAATAGAGACGATGTTCGTTGTTGTCAAGAACGACATCATTGACGAGTTCACCTCGGCGCTGGAGTCCATAGGCAAGGAGGCGATAGTCATAGATGTCGCCCCGACCGCGGCCTACAACGCAGCCAGGGCGAACGGTATAGGGGAAGATGATTGCGCGATGATTCTCAACATCGGCGGCAGATGTTCCAGCCTGATCTTTATAGACAGCGGGAGATTTTTTGTCCGCACGATCCCTATAGCGGGCTTCACAGTCACCCAACAGATAAGCAAGGAGTTCGGCATACCCTTCCAGGATGCCGAGGAGCTGAAGAAGAAGCACGGGTTTGTCGCGCTGGGGGGAGCTTACGAGGAGCCTGACTCCGAGGTGGCCGCCACCGTCTCCAAGATCGTCAGGAACGTCATGACAAGGCTTCATGGGGAGATCAACCGTTCAATCAACGTCTACAGGTCTCAGCAGAAGGGCTCCAAGCCCGCCAAGCTGTACCTCGCGGGCGGCAGTTCGGTTATGGCATTCACCCCTAGATTCTTCTCTGAGAAGCTCAAGATTCCCGTCGAGTATTTCAACCCCTTCCAGGTGGTATCGCTGTCCCCCAACATAGACAAGGAGGCTCTTGCCGAAGTGGCGCACATGTTCTCCGAGGTTATAGGCCTTGGTCTGAGGCATGCCACGGTGTGCCCTATAGAGATCACCCTGATTCCCAAGTCGCTCAGGGCAGTCCACGAGCTCAAGAAGAAGGTTCCGTACTTCTATGCCAGCGCGGCGTCCTTGCTGCTCTGCCTTGGGATCTTCTGGTGGTCGGTCAGCCGCAACGAGGAGCGCAAGCGCGGAATGGTAGATATGGCGAACAACGTCTTGAACCACACCAACCAGATGCTGAACGAGGTGTCCTTCGCCCTCGGCGAGCTGAGTGACGAGGATAGGAGATACACAGACGCAAAGACCATCCTTGCAAGGCGTGATGTCTGGTTCGAGCTTTTGAACGAGGTCCAGAACCTTCTGCCTTTCAACATGTGGATTGTGGAGTTCACTCCCTCGTCCCAGGGTGTAAAGCGCGAGGAGGCGCCAAAGACCACTGGTTTCAGCATTGGCATGATGTTCAGTGGGGCCGGGGCAGAGGTGAAGCCCAAGTCCGCGGAATTTGGGTTCCTTAAGATCAAGGGGCATGTCCTTGTTCTTGACGACAGGCAGCTGATGGAGGAGGTGTTCAAGGACAATGTGGTGAAGTCGCCTTTTTTCTCAGACGACCCGAGGGATGTCGCGACGGACTTCAAGCCCGGACGGGGCAAGAACAACTTAACAGAGTTCACCATGACTCTAAAACTCAAAGAACCAGTCAAGTAGTGATATGCTCATAATCAAGAAAAACATACCCTTGGCCGTGGTCCTGACGATCACGCTTATTGTTGGCGGCGTGATGATGTTCAATGTGATCAGCGCGACTGCGGCGATGAAGAAGTCAACCGATGCCGTGGCTGACTTAAGGGAGAAAATCAACGTCCTCAACGAGAAGACCCCTGCTCCGCTCCAGGAGAACCTTGACCGTATACGCAACGACCATGAGATGATCAGGGGCAAGGTAGAGGAGCTGCTGCCTGCATTTGGGATGCCCTATATCAAACCTCTTGAGGTATTCGCGAAAAGGCTTGACGAGACTCCACAGGGACTCCGGCAACAGTGGGCCGAGACATACAGTAGGGAGATCGGGCGCGGCGGCACGCGCAACCTGATTTTCATGAACTTCTTGAGCACCTTCGACTCGGAGAAGCTGAGGGACGCTCTCAGCGCGTTCAGCAAGGAGGTGATGGCCAATTCCAGGGAGGTCGTCAACGAGGCCACTATACACGGTTGCCTGATGGAGGCTCTCGGGCTTCCCCGCAGGATGGACGAGATGTCATGCAGGCTGTTCATACAGAACATGCAGACATCTGTAGTGGCTTATCTCAGGGATACACAGGAAGGGCAGACTGCGTTCACGTTCCATGATGCCAAAACGGAGAAGCTCTCCTTCGAGAGGTATGACAGTGCCATGCCGATGCCAGCCGAAGTCCCCTTCATATTCAAGCACTGGAGGATGGTGGACGACCTATGCATGCGCATGAAGAGGTCGGGGATCACCTATTTTGAGTCCTTGGCAAGAGAGAATCTGATACAAGGGTCCGCCTTGCACAGGGACTACATCGTTTTCGACTATACTTTGAAGGTCAGGGGGTCTCTTGAAGCCATCAGGGGGCTGCTCAACAGCATGATGGATGCCCACAGGGACAACAAGGTCTACATCATCACGTCTATATCGTTGACATCCCGGGACGAGGCCGCCGCTATAATCGGCACTGGAACATCCGCGGCGTCCAGCGCCGCCGCACCGGTCAGGCGGCCGCCTAAGCTCCCCCCAGGAAGGGATGC
>CAZANS010000024.1:0-7714 GCA_964486565.1 uncultured Victivallales bacterium | reverse complement strand
GATGCCGCGGCTCCTTCCGATTTCGGAGTGGTTATTATCGGCGTTAACGACAACATAAACGCTGAGATCAAGTTTGAATATGTTCTTCATGTCGGCAACGAAATAAAGGAATAGCAGCTTTGGGCTTCTTAAACAAACATTACGAGAAGATTGTACTGGCAGGATTCCTGCTGGTTTTCATCATCTCATTGGTTTATCTGATTGTTGTTTTCAGCCAGTCCACTGAGATCACGGAGAAGGATCTGACCTTGGTGAGGCGCCAGCCGGACTACCCGATGAAGTTCGACGAGCTCGGGCAGGAGACTACAGAGGAGAGCAACAGGCAGTACGCGGCGCTAAAGGAGCTGTCCACATCCAAGAACTGGATGAGATCCATAAACAGGGATCCCGACAGTCCTGTTCTGACAGATTTCATGTTGCCGATCAAGGCGGCAAGATGCCCTCACTGCGAGAAAATCATACCTTCGATATACTTTAAACGCAAAGAGAACTGCCTTCTCTGCGGATGCAAGCTGGAGGAGCTTGTCGAACGAAAGCCGGACGATACACTGAAAGACACCGACGGGGATGGGATGCCTGACGTGTGGGAATTGAAGCATGGTTTGAACCCGAATGATCCTGGCGACAAGATGGCGGATCTTGACGACGACGGCTTCCCTAACTACATGGAATATCTTGCTGAAACCAACCCCAACGACCCGGAGAGCCACCCCCACTTGGCTGAAAGGCTTTCGCTCAAGGGAATAAGAAGGAACCAGATTCCTATACAGCTTGTCAACGTCATGACCAATAACTCCGAGATAAAGGAGGACTGGCTGGCGCAGGTCCAGATACAGACCCAGGCCAAGCGCTGGAGGTCGGAGTTCGTCAAGCTGGGAGCCGATCTGAAACTCGGAACCGACATCTATGTGATTGCCGACATTGACTTCAAGCAGGAGGAGCGCTTCGACAGGCGGCTCAACCAGCCAGTACAGACAAACGTGTCAACAATCACTATCCAAAACACCGTCAAGGAAGGGGACGAGCCGATAGTTGTCGAGATTAAGAAGCCCGTGTTCGAGAATCTTATAAGGATAGGGCTGAGCGACGACCATACCGAGAGAACCTATGTCGTGACTATCGGGGACTCCATACAGCTCGGCGATGCGCTTACAGGAGTGGAGAAGTACAAAGTGCTTTCTGTAGCCGCTGCCGACTCTGCGACTATCCAGGAGGACAAGCCGGAAGGGAAGAAGTTTGATATCAAGGAGAAATCTATTTTGGACACGAAGATCGAGGAGCATCTGGGCGAGGACGGCCTCGAGACAAAACGCCCGGATAGGATGGATGATCCGATGATTATGATGCCCGGAATGCAGCCGCCGGGGGGACCAAGGACTCCCCGGCAGATCAATCCGTGACTTCTAGTTTGAAGGAGTTTTTTCAGCTTTGGTTTCCATATCTAATTTCGGAGGTGAAATGTTTATGAATAGCTATTGGAATAGAGTGCTGTTGGCGCTGGCGGTTTCAGCCATGCCGGTAATGTTGTTTGCCTGGGACGACGACGGGGACGAACAGGCAGCTGATGTGCCTGCCGAGGTGCTGGTTGAGGTCGGCAGCGAGGCTCAAGCTGCCCCGCCGGCGGGAGAAGTGCATGGTGAAGGCAGTATGATTGACCGGGTTGTCCAGGATGAGCACGACAGGCGGCAGCAGGCTCTTGAGGCTGCTGAGGCACTGGTGAGCCAGGGAGCCGAGCATGTCTCACAGGGCAAATACCCCGAGGCGGAATTGCTTTTCAAGCAGGCCGAGGCATTGCTGGGCACAGTTTCCGGAGATATAGTCGCCCTGAAAAAGAGGCAGTTTGAGGCGAGGATAGAGTCCTTCAGGATCAAATGGGCCAACTCGATCCAAAACGATGCCTTCCGGGACTACGTCAACAAGGATTACGACGAGGCGATACTTAAGATCAACAGGGCGCAGCAGATTCCCAATTTGCCGGAGGGGCTCAAGGCCGGGATGCAGAAATTCTCGGACCTGTGCCAGAGAAAGATCGAGTCCGACAAGTTCGTGGAGAAGACCGAACTGCTCTACAAGGATATCGATCCAGACAACGAGACTAGAAACTACGAGATGGATGTGGCTTACCAGAGAGCCATGATTCTTGTGGAGAACAAGCAGTACACCCGAGCCCGTGACGCTCTCGAGCGGATATTGGTCAGGGATCCCTATAATTTAAGGGCGACCGAGGAGCTCAAGAAGCTTTACAAGGAGCTTCGAAGGGTGGGTGTAAGAAGAAGGCACAACGACTTGCTCGAGAGGGCTGCCGAGGTCCAGTGGAAATGGTCGGAGGCGGTATTGCCGATGCCTGCCAAGATCCCGGACGAGAAGGAGACCATCCGAGCGACCACGACAACGTCAGGCGTGTCGGAAAAGCTGAGCAGCATCATATTGGGCAGCATCAACTTCACAGATGTTCCCATACAGGCGGTTGTAAGGTTCCTGAATGCCGAGAGCAAAAGGCTCGACCCGACGGGCGCGGGGGTCAACATAGCGCTGGGGATGAGCGACCAGGATCTCCTCAACGTCCCTCTGGTGACAATGGCCCTTGAGAACCTGCCATTGCGCGAGGTCATACGGTATCTTTGCCAGAGCACGAATCTCAGGTACAGGGTTGACGAACGCGTCCTGACTATAGGCACCGAGTCCATAGACCCCATGGACACGAGATTCATCAACGTCCGCACGGCTCTTGTAACAAGGATCGCGCCTGCGGCAGCGAGCGTCGGGGCCGACGACGGGTTTGGGGACGGCTTCGAGGCCGCCCAAGACATATCAGCCGACGCTACCCAGACTACCAGACGTTCTGTTACGACCGACGCGCTCATATCGTATTTCGGAGAAAGGGGCGTACCTTTCCCAGATGGATCCACGATCGCCTACGACAGGAGAGCCGGCAAGCTGGTCGTAAGAAACACCCACGAGAACCTAAGGCGTCTTGAAAGCCTGATCAGGGATCTGGATCTCGAGCAGCCTCAGGTCCTCATCGAGGCAAAGTTCATAGAAAGCACGCTGAGGGATCTCGAGCAGCTCGGGTTCGAATGGTGGATAGGCAGCAACCCGAATAACAGCGGCGCCTACAGGATCAACCAGACCCCGCGCCAGATCAGCTCCACAGCCCCACGGACAGTACCCAGGGCCAACTCCCTTGTCAGGCCTCTCGGTGCAAGCATAGACGGAGTACAGAGCCCGGTCGATGCCGCGCTGGGGCGAATAATCAACGCCCTGGAGTTCCCCGTCTTCGGCGACAACTTCACTGCCGGCATGATGCTTCACGCGATGGACAGGCACAGCAACTCCGAAGTCCTGTCGGCTCCCAAGGTGATATCCAAAAGCGGGAACGAGGCAATCATAAGAATGGTCAGGGAAGAATACTATCCGGAGAACTGGACTGAGCCCGAGCTGGCCATTATCAACGGCCTTTTCTCATACACACCTTCCTTCCCGGAATTCGGTGCAGCCACTGATGTCGGTATCAGATTTACCGTCACTCCCACCGTGAGCCCCAACAACTATACAATAAATCTCGCACTGAACCCCCAGGTGCTCGCACTCACCGACTGGTCCAGATATGACATACAGTACTCGTACCCAGTTATCGGAGGGCAGGTCACTGCAAATACTCTCGTCAAGATGCCGATAGTGAGCAGGAGAGATGTCACCACAAGCATCAGGGTCTATGACGGGGAGACCATAGTCTTGGGCGGCATGCTTCGTGATGAAAGCTCCAGCAACGACGACAGAATTCCCGGCGCGGGAAACGTGCCTCTGCTTGGCTTCCTCACAAGGGTTCAGGCTTCAAGCACAACCAAACGCAACCTGCTGATCTTCGTGACCGCCAGGATCGTCAGCCCTGACGGGCTCCCAGTGCGTATTTCGCCGAATAACGGCTTGTTCGATTTCAGACGCTAATTGCTAAACAATAGGTTCAGGAGGATAAAATGCACAGTGCTTTAAAAAGGACCTCATATCTAGGACAGTTGCTGTTCTTGCTGGCTTTCACGGCTTGCTGCTTGATTTCAGCGGCAGACCCTGGAGACACGCTGGCTCTGGAGTACCAGCGTGCGGCCGACAGCGAGGAGGTGGCGAGAGAAAAAGTCGATAAGGAGGCAGCGATTCTCGCCAGAGAGGCCCGGCTCGCATTCGAGAATGACGACTACCCGGAAGCCATAAGACTCTATCTCGCGGCAGTGGAGAAGCTGAAGCCATTCGAGACCAACGCCCACACTAGAGGCACCATTAAGAACATCCAGCAGAACATGGCTGTGGTCTACCACTACTGGGGCAGGGAGACGGCCAGCCTCGCCCAGAAGGACGCGGACGAGGGCGCTTTTGACGATGCCATCGCCAAGTGCAGGAATGCAATGGAGATAGATCAGTCGCTAAGGCTGAGGATGGAAACCCTCATCATGAGGTTCACCTCCATGAGAGACAACACTGTCTACACCAACGAGAAGTCTGAGAATGCTACCGACCCTACCAAGGCTCAGAGACTTTACGAGATAGATGTGCTTCTTCTCCAAGGCAGGAAGCTTTACCAGCAGGAGCTATGGCATCGTGCCAGAGAGAAATTCGAGCAGGTACTGCTTATGGATCCTTACAACCTGCAGGCGATGGAGAGCATAAAGAAACTGACCAAGCACATGTACAATGCCGGCAAGCGCAGGTATGAGGTAACGCAGGAGGAAAGGAGTGCCGAGGTAGAGTGGAACTACGTTTCGCCCCTTATAGCAAGGTCTCTTACTCCTTCTGAAAGAGTGGTCGAGCCTATAGAGAAAAGGCAGGAGGGCAGCAAGATCAGGGGGAAGCTGAGAAGCATCGTCATAGACCACATGACCTTTGAAGATGCCAGCATAAGTGCTGTGATAAATCTTCTCAGGGTGCGCACCAAGGATCTTGATCCCCAGAAGGAGGGGATCAATATATTTCTGAGGCTTGGGACCGCTGCGCCTTCCGCCGCCGAACCTGCTGCTCCTGCTGTCGAGGAAGGGGGCTTCCTTTGGGATGAGCCTGCCGATCAGTATGATGTGGTCATGGATGCCGGCGGGGTAAGGGACCTGAGTGAAAGAACAATCACCATCATGTTCAATGATCTCACGCTGGAGGATGCTATCAGGAACATTTGCATCGCCGCCGACCTGAACTACCGCGTTGAGGAGTATGCGGTTGTAATAGCCTCGAAAACCTTGGCGCTCGACAGTCTGGAGACTCGGATATATCCCGTAGAGAGCCAGGCATTCGAGGAGATGGGGGGCGAGACGACAGAGGGGGGCACGACCTCGGTCATGGAGTTCTTCCGCCGCCGTGGAGTGCCTTTCCCGGAACAGGCGAGAATCATATATGACGCAGCGATCAGCCGCCTCATCGCCACCAATACGGACGAGAACTTGAAGCTTATCGAGCAGATCATTGAAGAGCTTAACGTGCTCGACCCTCAAGTGCTGATAGAGTCCAAGTTCGTCGAGATCCAGGAGAACAAGACCGATGAGCTGGGATTCAACTGGGCTGTCAACAAATCGAAGCCGTCATGGATCGGCGTGCCGCACCAGTACTACTTCGATGCCAACGACCAGCTTTTGAGATTCGATCCCAGTGCTCGCCTGGCCGACAACGATATTGCACTTCAGGTTGACCGGTCGGTAGGCGGGTACGATATTTCAATGCAGGTTCGCGCGATGGACATCCAGGACAGGACCGACGTGCTCTCATGCCCCAGGATCACCACCCAGAACGGGGAGGAGGCCACCATCAGGATGGTACAGGAGGAGTATTTCCCCGAGGCTTGGGGTGAGACCACTATCCTCAGTGGTGGTACTGCCGGTATAGGTTTTTCGGCATCAATGCCGGAGTTCGGCGAGCCAGAGGAGCTGGGAGTGAGGCTGACCGTCACTCCCACCGTAGACCCTGACAAATACACGATCCATATCGACATGATCCCTGCAGTGCGCACATTCGTCGGATGGGTGGACTACAGCTACAACGTCCCCACGGAAATTGCTGGGGCAGACACTATTGAGGTGCCTAACGTCATAAGGATGCCTATAATTGAGGCCAGGACTGTGCAGACCCAGATTACAGTCTATGACGGCGAGACTGTGGTTATGGGCGGGATCATGCGTGACACTACCGGCACGACTGACGACAGGATTCCTGTTTTGGGTGATTTGCCTCTTGTCGGCAGATTTTTCAGGACGCGATATGTTGACAAGCAAAAGGGCAACCTGATTATATTCACGACTGTTCGGCTTGTGAATCCTGACGGGTCACCGTTGAGGGAGCGCGAGGTCAGAGGCATGCCTCCATTCAGGATGTAGTCAATAGAGCCAATTTCAAACCTCCGCGTGAAACGCGTTGGGAGCGCAGGCTGTGCCTCCGCCCCAACCCCTTGGGCGGGCGGGGCTATTTCCGCGTCAAGACCCTTTCACAGACTGCTTTGCAAGACGTTTGGCAAGCTTGGCCTCTGCCCTCTTGCCGTAGCTTATTATCAGCCCGTAGGACGCGAAATAGGAGCAAAGCGCGAACAGCAGCCCGAGAAACAGGCCGCCGACGAAGAAAGGCACCAGAATTTCCGACCCCAACTTCATGAATGACTCGAGGGTCCTCTCCTTGAGAAATGTCGCAAAAAGATCGTTCGCTGTCTTCCACCCCAAATCCCCTCCGGAGAGCTTCGCCCCCAGAAGGCATTGGAAGGGGTAGATGACGGGGACTGTCCAGGGGTTTGTTATCCATGTGCATGCTAAGGCGGGGATTTTCCTTGCCTTCAGGATGAACGCGAGTACGATTGCCGCCACCATCTGTAGTCCGAAAGGCACGATGAAGCCGGTGAAGAAACCTACAGCGACACCTCTGGAAATTGATTCGGGCGTCCCGGACTGCTTGACCAAATTAAGGTAAAGTACTCTGAGCCTTCTACGGGATATCATCGCTACCATAACACAAACCACCCTAAAATATTAACCAACATCGGTAACTTGCCACTGTATGTGGCAACTGTCAATCAGTTCTGAAAAATATTTGTATCGTGTTTTGAAAACCGACTTATGCCATATACATTCACCGTGGAGCCGAAATCAGCTCCACGGGTTCGCATTTGTTTGCGAGACAGGTAGCCTCGACTACTTGTCTCGTAATTGAACAGACTGGCCGGCCACGACGACTTGGACCCAGAGGACAACGTCCCGGCAAAAAGAGTATCAATGATATCCAGAAAAACTTTTTTCATAACCGGCACCGGCACGGATGTAGGAAAGACCTTCGTGACCGCAGGCATCGCGTCCTTGGGTGTCGAAGCGGGGCTGAAGACAGCCGTCATGAAGCCCGTACAGACAGGATCCAAGGATTCCTCAGACACTGACATGGCCGAGATTCACAGGCTTGTCCCAGGGCTTTTCGACCTTCCAGCGCACATCGCCTCACCGGCTGTATTCATACTGCCTGCATCCCCGCATCTGGCGGCAAAAGCGGAGAATTCCACCATACAGCCTGCCCTGCTGCTTGATGCCTACCGGGAGATTGATGACTATCCGCTGGACTTGCTGCTTGTCGAGGGCGCTGGAGGCGTCCTTGTGCCCCTTGCCGAGGATTTCCTCATCATAGACCTGATCAAGATGATGCGCCTGAAAGCCATTGTCACCGCTCTGACATCCCTCGGGTCCATCAACCACACTCTGCTGACAAT
>CAZANS010000023.1:0-16267 GCA_964486565.1 uncultured Victivallales bacterium | reverse complement strand
GCCAAGCAGCTTTTGCGCCCTGTCCTTTTCACCGTTCCTATGCAGAAAGACAATATATGGAAGTTCCGTCTCGCCGCCCTTCCCGATGAAGAACTCGTTCAAGCTGATGTAGTCCTCGGGTCTGCGGTCGAAGGCCGAGACAAGCGAGACGCCAGTGGGATATTCCTTGAGCAGCGAGATGGCCTGCGGGAGCATCTCGTTTATCAGCAGCACCTTTGCCGCCAGCCATGTTTCAGAGTTGTCCTGCCGCACGATATCCAGCAGTTCCGCAAGGCTTTCATCCTTCTCCTCATGCCTCCCGGCGAGACGCTGCAAGGCTATCCGCCAACCCAAGGTTTTAATGCCGCGTTCGCTGCCCCTGCAAATATCCAGCGCGCGCAGGGCGATATCGTAGTAACCTCCCTCCAAAGCGGATCTGAACGCAAGGTTATCCTGCCCTGTTGCTTTAGCGGCTTTCATAGCTTCTTCGAGCTTTCCAGCGGCGCGGTAAAGCGGGGCGAGAACCTTAATGTATGCCGTTTCCCTAGTGCCCTTGGTGGCGAGCTTTTCGAAATCGGCGATGCGCTCTTCAAGCGTCCCCTTGACCATCAGCCACGAGATAAGGTCACTGCTTTCTCCCCGGCGAGAAAGAGCTTTGGCGGTCAGAAGGTTCTCGATCAGATTGCCCCAATCAGAAGATTCCGCGAGAAGAGTCAACAGAAAGTCCCTGTCCCCTGCTATCCCGGCCAACGGTTCCAAAGACAAATTCCCGTCTCCGATATGCGAGCTGGCAATCAGATGCAGACTTCCCCATCCTGCCTCCCCGTGCCCAGCAAGCTCCTCGAGCAAAGACTGCCTGCCAGCATCGTTAAGCTGGTCGTACCTCGACAGCCTTTCGGCCAAATCTGCAGGTGTGTCCTCAAAAACACCCATGTTTATTTTCTTCATAATCTCTCTGGCGCGCAGCCGGACTTCAGGATCCTCTGACACGGCCGCCTTCTCCAGCACCCCCTTTGCCGCCGGCCCCTGTCGCCATAGATACCGCGAAGCCTCCTCCCTATCGGCAAAAGCCGCAGCACCAAGATTCTCCGCGGCAGCCTCCAACCCGCCCGCAGAGGCGTCGCCGAATAAAACACGGCAGGATGCCAGAAAAATCAAAATCAGAAAAAACGCTACCCTCATGCCCTCCATCTCCTCATGCAAGAACATACCGCCAAACTCGACGCTTGTCAAAATCATTACTTGACAACGGCTGGAATTATGGATATGGTACTTTATCCAAAAATAAACCACAGTAAAAGTGGTTCTGGCAGGCAAGCACCGCACTCCAAAAGACGGCTTTTGCCGTCATTTTTTTCGTATCTTCAAGCGATTATGGTCCGCTTTGTCGGTTTTTATGCGGGATCAAGGTGTCTGATTTTCGGGAGCATGCTGTGATGTTGTGTTGTTTTCCGACAGGGTGCCGAAGGAGCGCAGGCCGGGGAAAAGCTTGGCCCATGACATGACGACGAGGAGTGTCCCCACCCCGCCGCTGACGACTGAGACCACCGGGCCGAAGAAGTGCGCCACCATGCCTGACTCGAAGCCGCCGAGCTCATTCGAGGCGCCTATGAAGATCGAGTTCACGGCTGAAACCCTTCCTCGCATCTCGTTCGGTGTCCGTAGCTGGACCAGAGTGTGCCTCACTACCACGCTGACGTTGTCGAAAAAACCTGTGAGAAAGAGCATCGCGAATGAGAGCATGAAAGACTGAGAGAGCCCGAATACCACAGTCGCCCCGCCGAATGCTGCGACAGCCAGGAGCATGCTTCTCCCTGCCCGCTGCAAAGGCGGCCGGTAGGCAAGAATAAGTGCCATCGTCAACGATCCGAGTGCCGGAGCAGCGCGCAATGTCCCCAGGATATGCTCGGGCTCCATCCATGCGGGGCCGCGTATGATATCCCTGGCGAAAACAGGCAGCAGATATACCGCTCCTCCGAGAAGCACGGCGAACATGTCTAGGGACACGGTGCCGAGAATGATCTTGTGGGTCCAGACGAATCTGATGCCGTCGAGTGTTTGCTGGACGATTCTGCCTGGGGCGCTGCGTCTGGCCTCCGGGATGGGTATCGTGAGCATCAGCCCTGCGAAGACCGTGGTGGTAAGCGCGCTGAACCCGTAGGCCGCAGGGACCTTCCAGACGATTATCGCCCCGCCAATCGCAGGGCCTATCACAGACGACAGATGGAACAGGCTTGTACGCCATTTGATCGCGTTCTCGAGGCATTCCGCCGGGACGATTTGCGGCACAAGTGAAGCCTTTGCAGGTCCGGCTATGCGGTTGAATGTCGCGTCGAGGAAAAGAAGTGCGAACATCGCGACAACGGAGCCCTCGAGTATGCTGAAGGCGAGAAGCCCGAGCGAAGTGAGCGTCGTCCCGGCGAGTCCGAGCAGTATCACCTTGCGTCGGTCGTATACGTCGGCCATGTAGCCGGCAGGGAGCGTGAGGAGGATCATGGGCAGCGCCTGTGTCAGCCCGACCAGCCCCAGCATCATCGCCGAGTCGGTGCGGGTATACATTTCCCAGCCGATTGCCACGCTCTGCGCGGCGCAGCCGATATGCATCAGCGCGCTGCCGACCAGAAGCCTGCTGAACCCGGGCACCCGGAAGGCCGCATGGGGATCGTGTATCCGATTTTCCGCGTATTTTTTCTCCATCAGGCAAAGATGCGCCAGGTGGGTTAAAAGTCAAGCGAAATCAAAAGATTGCCTTTTCGGTCTGCGTGTCGAAGAGATGCACCTTTTTCATTGCGACCCCCAGGCTTATCTCGTCGCCGACCGCTGTCTTGCGGTGTGCGTCCACCCTGGAGATGAAGGAGTTGTCTCCGGTGGTAAGGTAGAGATATGTCTCCGAGCCCATCGGCTCGACGACCTCGATCTTGGCCTTTATCCGAGGTGAGGAGGAGTTCTGCTCGGCCTCTTCGGAGCCGAGGTCCTCCGGCCTGATGCCGAAGACCACGTCCTTGTCGGTGTAGGGCTCGGTCTTGTCCTTCCACATCTCGGGCATCTCGATCTTGAATGCCGCGTTCTTGAAGGCCAGCTTCCCAGCCTCGGAGATTATGCGGCCCTTGAAAGAGTTCATCGGAGGTGTGCCGATGAAACCGGCCACGAAGAGGTTCGCCGGGTTGTCGTAGACCTTCAGCGGCTCGTCCACCTGCTGGATTATGCCGTCCTTCATGATGACGATGCGGTCGGCCATCGTCATGGCCTCGATCTGGTCATGAGTGACATAGATCATGGTTGTCTCCAGACGTGTATGGAGCTTGCTGATCTCGGCCCTCATCTGCACGCGCATCTTGGCGTCGAGGTTGCTCAACGGCTCGTCGAAGAGGAATGCCTTGGGCTTCCTTACGATTGCCCTGCCGACTGCCACCCTCTGGCGCTGTCCGCCGGAGAGCGCCTTCGGGCGGCGCTGGAGGTAGTCGTGGATGCCCAGGATGTCCGCCGCCTCCCTGACTCGAGCGTCAATCTCGGACTTCTTGAATTTGCGTAGCTTCAGCCCGAAAGCCATGTTGTCGTACACAGTCATGTGCGGATAGAGGGCGTAATTCTGGAAGACCATGGCGATGTCGCGGTCTTTCGGGGGGACATCGTTGACGACTCTGTTGCCTATGGAGATTGTCCCGCTGCTGATTTCCTCGAGACCCGCGATCATACGCAGAGTTGTGGACTTCCCGCAGCCGGAAGGGCCTACCAGCACACAGAACTCCATGTCCTTGATATGCAGGTCAATGTTGTCCACAGCCTTCACATCACCAGGATAGATCTTTGAGATATTCTTAAGTATCACTTCCGCCACAACTCGCCTCCAGGCTTATGGACTGTTGAATAATTACCAACGAATTCAACATTTTTTTGATGAAAGCACCGCAGAGAAATAGGAGATTGTTTTCTCGAGTCCCTTGTGTAGCGGCACTGCAGGCTGCCATTTCAAAATGGCCTTGGCCTTGGATATGTTCGGACGCCTTCTTGCGGGATCGTCCTCCGGGAGGGGGTGGAAAACCAGCTTAGACTTCGAGTTTGTCATCTCGATGACTTTGTCGGCGAGTTCCTTTATTGTGAACTCCCCGGGGTTGCCGAGGTTTATCGGCCCGGTGACCTCGCGGGGGGTTCCCATCATCGAGACCAGACCGCGCACAAGGTCGTCAACATAGCAGAAGCTGCGTGTCTGCGAGCCGTCGCCATAGATGGTGATGTCCTCGCCTTTCAGCGCCTGGACGATGAAGTTGCTCACCACCCTGCCGTCGTCGGCGCGCATCCTCGGCCCGTAGGTGTTGAAAATCCTGACCACCTTGATCTCCACGCCGAGCTGCCTGTTGTAGTCGAAGAACAAAGTCTCGGCGCATCTCTTGCCCTCGTCGTAGCAGCTCCGCAGCCCTATCGGGTTCACGTTGCCCCAGTAGTCCTCGGGCTGGGGATGGACATTCGGGTCGCCGTAGACTTCCGATGTGGATGCCTGGAGTATCGGCATTTTGAGTCTTTTGGCCAGCCCCAGCAGGTTTATCGCGCCCATCACGCTGGTCTTGGTGGTCTGTATGGGATCGTGCTGGTAGTGCACGGGGGATGCGGGGCAGGCGAGGTTGTATATCTCGTCCACCTCGACATATAGGGGCCAGGTGATGTCGTGCCTGATCAGCTCGAAGCCGGGATTCGGCAGCAGGTGCCTGATGTTGCTTTTCGAGCCGGTGTAGAAGTTGTCCACGCAGATCACGTCATGGCCCTCTGAAAGCAATACCTCGCAAAGGTGCGAACCCAGAAAGCCGCCGCCGCCGGCAATAAGTGTTGTTTTTTTTCTCATTGCACTACCTTAGCACCTCGATAACCTTGTCGCCCTTGAAGATAACCCTTTTAGTGACGAAACGGTTGTCCCAGTATATCCATGTGGAAAGGTCTTCCGATGGTGTCCTGTGCGGGGAAGGCGGCCCGTATGCCATCTCGACCTCCCTTTTCGTCATGCCTTTCTCGACTCTCCCGCCGAGGATGTTTTTCCTGGTCTCCGGCGAGATGCCCTCCATCTGCTCGCTGCGGTCCTTGGTGGTCACAAGCTGCCTAAGGAACTCCTCCACGGGCTTCATCGCCCATTCCTCGTGGTATTCGATGGAGTAGTTGTTTTCGGTGGGGAGCACCTGGAACTGGATTTTGGCGGAGTCCGCGCCGACGAGCTTGATCTCGGTCCCGATTGGGATAATCTTGCCTGCCTGGTAGTTGAGAGAAGATATGTTCCATGGTATCTCGTACCATATGTTGTAAGTGGTGTACAGCCTTGCTGAGTCAGGAAGCTGGAGAGCCTCGCTGATGTTCACAGGTGTCATCACGCATGCGCTGAAAACGGCGGCGGCACCAAGCGCCAGCCCTGCAATCCAAGTCTTCCTGAACAACGAGACCATAATTCCTCCCTAAATATCAAATCTAGATTTCTGCGAATTTAGCACGGCATGGCGTTTTTTCAAGCACTGCTGCCAAGGCCTGCTGCTGCCTGTGCTAATGTAGGAGCACCTGTCCCCCGGTGACTGCGATTGCCTGCCCGGTCTCATATTTTTGCGAGACGCAATATATTATCGCCTTGACCACGTCCTCAGGCAGACAGCCGCGGGACATCGGGATCTTGGACTCGTAGAACTCCCTGACGTCCTGGATGGTCTTTGCCCCCGGGACTTTTTTGCTCTTCAGGTACTGGACGAAGAGCCCGTTCTCCGGGTCGCTCCAAAGCGGTCCATCGAAGAAGTTCCCGGGGCAGATGCTGTTGACCTTTATCTTGTCATCCACCAGCTCCAGCGCAAAGCTTTGGGTCTGCCCTATCGTGCCGAACTTGCTGGCCGCATAGGCAGCGTTCCTGTTGCTGCCGACCAAGCCGCTCTTGGAGTTTATCTGCAATATGTCCGTCCAGTCGCCGCCAATCGCGTTCTGCCTGGACATCACCATCGAAACATGCTTGACACAGAGGAAGTACCCCGTGTAGTTGACTTTCGTTACGAAATCCCAGTCCCTCAGCGAGAAGGCCTTCACCGATCCGGCCTTGAGGACACCGGCGTTGGCGACGAATATGTCAATGCCCCCGAAGGCCATCACTGCATGCTCCACCATTTGGCGCACGGAGTCCTCGTCCGATATGTTCACCTCCAGCGGGACAGCCTTCAGAGCATCGAATCTGGCATTGATCTCTTTCGCGGCCTTCGCGGCGCCCTTGTAGTTCAGGTCGGCTATGGCCACAGTGGCGCCCTCCCTGACCAGTCCTTCGGCGATCCCGTATCCGAATCCCTGCGCACCGCCGGTGACGACCGCCACCTTCGACTGCAAAGGGCCTGCCCCGCCTGCCGAGGCCTTCTTCTTGCGGTATGACTCCACCTCCCAGTTCTCGATGAACTTGCGTGCCTTCTCCGAGAGATAGACGGGGCCGCCGAAGGCCTTTGTAAGCTGCAGCACCAGCGCGGCGTCAATTGCAAGCTCCAAGCTTGTCATGGCGTTCTTGTATGTCCCCCTTGAGACGAGCACCGCCTTGCCGGGTATGGATATCACTATCGGGTCGCGCCCCTTCTCCGCACGGAACTCGGCGAGTTTCTTGCCGATATCCGCGGGGTTCTGGCATTCCAGCGCAAAAGAACCCGCATATACGATATGGTCCGGCGACAGCGGCCCGGGGGCAACCTTGAATGGAGCCTCTGACACAATGGTGCGCCTGTGCGCACCCTCGGAGAGCAGGGAACGCAGCATCGGCGCAAGCTCCATCACGCAAGCCTTGTCGGCAGGACCCTTCAGAAGCGAGGTCGGCACCCCCGACTTCTCGTAGAACACCTCAAGGGTGCCCATCACATGCGAATAGATGTCCTCTATCTCGGCAGAGGTGTCGGCCCCGACGAATACCCCGTGGTTCTTCATGAAAATCACCTTCGGGCAATATCCGCGGCACCTCTCGAACTTCACGATCTCCTGCCTGACCTTCACGCAAAGCGCGTATCCGGGGTCTATGAAATCCATCCAGAGCGAGTCGGGGAAGAGGTTTTCGCAGATCGTCTTGCCGTTCCTGCCGCAGGTCATCCCGTTGACCCTTGCAGGATGCAGGTGGACAACATATTTGTAGGATATGGAATGGTGCAGAGGTGCCTCGACGGAGGGGCGCCCTTCCCCGCCGGGGGCTACGGAGAAGGCCATCACCCGCTTGACATTGTCCTCGCGGGCAGTCGGGTCGTCTGAATGGTCTATCTCGAAGACCTTCTCGATCTTAGCACGGTCCAGCTTCACAAAATCCTTCTCGGAGATGTCGGCCATGAACACCCCGCTGGGCTTCACATGAAGGAATTTATCGTCCTTGTACGATGTGTTCCCCCCTCCCGCGAGCACATAGTTGTCGTCACCCCCGAAACGCCTGGACAATCTAGTCAGAACCGTAAGCGACATGGCCTCTTTCTCCTTATCTGGTGTCAGTGTTTTTAACTGCTTTATTTTTAATGCAATGCCTCTCGTGCTCGAGCAGCGCGAAGCGGTCGGTCATTCCAGCTATGAAGTCGGCGGTAGCACGGTGCAACCCTACCCTCTCGGCGCGCGACCGCGTCGTCCTGCTCAATTCCCCTGGATTGCCGATGAAGAAATCAAAAAGCTCCCGCATCCGATGCACGGCGCTGTCGTTAACCCTCGATACCTCAGGATGATGATAGACGTTGGAGAACAGAAAGCCCCGGAGCTGAATGGCAATAGCCGAGAAATCATCGTCGAAGGCAACAAGCTTGCCTGAAAGCCCCTGTGCCGCATCCGCCGAGGATATCCCTGATTCGTCTATGTTGCGGCTTGAATTGAGTATCGCGTTCTCGACCATCATGTCAATCAGGCATCTTACCGTATATCCCCTCGACTTCTCGCTTCCGGTGACAAGCTCCATGCCGCGCTGACGCGCCCTGTGGCAGGCCTTCAGCCATATCTCGTTATGCGCGAGCATGCCCTCGTCAATCAGCCCCGAGTCGAGCCCGTCGTCCACGTCGTGCCCGTAGTATGTGAGGTCGTCGGCGAGGTCCGCCGCCTGAGACTCGAGATGCGGAAAGGACGGCAGTTCCTTGCCGTCCAGCATGCCCTGGTTCCTCGCCGAACGGTGCTTGACCAGCCCGGACCTTACCTCCCATGTGAGGTTCAGGCCGTCGTAGTCGGGATACTTCTGCTCGAGCTCGTCAACCACCACCAGCGCCTGGTCGTTGTGGTCGAAGCCCCCGTGGTCAGCCATAAGCTCGTTCAGCGCGGCCTCCCCGGCATGCCCGAACGGGGTGTGCCCAAGATCATGAGCGAAGGCGATGGTCTCGGCCAGATCCTCGTTCAGATGCAGCGCCCTGGCGATCGTGCGGGTTATCGCGCTGACCTCGATAGTGTGGGTAAGCCTTGTCCTCAGGTGGTCCCCGGCGGAGTTGAGGAAGACCTGGGTCTTGTACTCCAGCCTTCTGAATGAGCGGCTGTGCAGGATACGGTCGCGGTCGCGCTGGAAGTCGGTCCTGAACGGGTGCGGCTGCTCGGGGAACCTCCTGCCGGCAGTGTTAAGGTTGTGCGTCGCATAGGAAGCAAGATCCGCATCCTCGTGAGCGTACTGATCATGCAGTTTGCGTAGCATCGTGGCCTTCAGAAAAGTTCAGGGAGGACCTGTTTCACCTGCTCCGTCATCTCCTGGTCGCTGATGCTGGTCACCCTGCCTTTGGAGTACTGCCCGTCAATCCATTCCTTCACCTTGAGCAACCCGGGGTGGTCCTTCTTGATGTTGGCGGCACCCTCGCCGGCATGGGTGTACAGCCAGTAGGCTATCCCCGCCAGGCCGGAGTTGTTGGTGACTGCGATCCTCGCAGGGCGGTTCAGGAACTTCTCCGTGTCGAAGATGTTGTATATCTCCTCGTTTTTGGAGAGGCCGTCGGCGTGTATCCCGGCGCTGGTCGAGTTGAAGTGCGAGCCGATGAACGGATAGTTCGAAGGTATCGGGTACTCGATCTCCTCGCGGAAGAACCTTGCCGCCTCGGTGATCGCGCAGGTGTCTATGCCCTCATGAATCCCGGTGATCCCCATCCAGTCGAAGACCAGCCCCTCCATCGGAGGGTTGCCAGTACGCTCGCCAAAACCAAGAAATGTGCCGTTTGCCGCGCAGCAACCGTAAATCCAGGCGCAGACCGCGTTGGCCAGAACCTTGTGGAAGTCGTTGTGTCCGTGCCATTCAAGCTGCTCGGACTTCATGTCTGTATTTTTCAGGATGGTGCTGATGAGCATCGGGATGCCTCTGGGGAGGTCGGCTTGATCGTAGGGTAGCCCGTAGCCCATCGTGTCGCAGAGACGGATCTTCACCTTGCCGCCGCTGGTCTCGTAAAGCTCGTTTATCATCGGGATGACAAACCCGTGGATATCCGCGCGCGTCACGTCCTCTAGATGGCATCTGGGCAGGACATTGCTCTCCATCGCCGCTGTGACGACCTCCTTGTAGCCGTCAAGGGCCTGCCTCCTGTTCTTCTTGAGCTTGAGGAATATATGGTAGTCGGAGCATGACGTGAGTATCCCTGTCTCGGCTATCTGCATGGACTTCACCAGCTCGAAATCCTTCTTCACGGCCCTGATCCATGCGGTGATCTGTGGGTACTTGAACCCCAGCTCCCTGCATTTCTCGACCGCCTTTCTGTCCGTCTCGCCGTAGAGGAAGAACTCGGTCTGCCTGATTAGTCCCCTCTCGCCACCTATTCGGCTCATAAACTCGAAGATCTTCACCACCTGCTCGACGGTGTATGGGGACCTTGACTGCTGCCCGTCCCTGAACGTCGTGTCGGTGATCCAGATATCCTTGGGGATGTTGATCTCGACCTTTTCGCCGCCGAACTTGACCGCGGGAATCCTGTCGTAATGGAATATGTCCCTCAGAAGCTCGGGCTCCTGGACGTTTTTCAAAGTATGCGTGTTCTTGTTCATTGTTCTCCCTGTATTTTCCAGTTCCAAAAATCTCCGGCACAGCCCGCAATGGCGTGCCGAGCCGTGTAATATAGGCGAATTGTGCTTTTGTTCAATCCTCGGAGGGGAAAAAACAGCCCCTTTCACGATTTTTCTGCCTGCGGAGTTTTGAAACTGGCTCCCTAACCTCCTTATTTGCATACTGAGTCTGGTCTATCATTACCTGCTTATACGGCTCCCCTGTACATCCCCACGGACCCCATGAACCTAAATAAAGCAGTTGCCGCAGTAAGCCCTAGCGAGAAGCCGCCTGAAAGGTACTCTCGACTTCAAATCCACGATTCAGACCTCTTATCCTCAAGCCGGATCAATGTCGAGCCGTGCACGGTTGACACTCGCCACATGTCCCCATACAGGCCATGAACCCTCATGAGCATTTGAATATCTGCTCAAGGTTAGACACCTTGAAGACCTTCCTGACTTCCGGCCGGGGATTCCTCAGGCAGAATTTGCCCTCGCCGAGTCCCTTGCTGCATTTTATGCATATCCTGAGGAAGGCCGAGCTGACGTAGTCCACCGCGCCAAGGTCTATGCACAGGCCGTCTGAAGTGTCCAGGCCTGATATTCTTTTCTCGAGCTCCTCCGATGCGACGGTGTCCAGCCTCCCCTCGACGGAAAGCAGGATGCCGCATTCGCAATTAGTGATTTCAATTTTCATGTTTTTTAGACTCCCTAGTAGTTATTGTTGAATTCCTTCTCGAGCGTCAGAGCGTCCCGGGAATCGTCAAGATATTTGCTCATGTCGAAATTCGCGGTCCTGTCGTTTATCCTGCGCTTGGTTATACGCTGGATGTTCAGCAGATGCCGCGCAGAGATGTTGTCCGTGGTGATGTTCTTGCCCGTCGTCCCGCAACCAAGCGTGAATGACGGCTCGAGAGTGTTGTAGATGCCTCCCACCGCTCCTTGGGACGAAGGCATGTTGACGCATATCCTGCCGGCATCCATTATCAGCGCGAACTTCTTGATCAGCGCATTGTCGTTCGAGAAGATTGACACTGTATGCCCCGTGCCGCCGAAGAAGTTCAGATCCATGCAGACGTTCGCGGCAGAGTTGAAGTCAGGCACCGTGTAGAACGCCAGGATCGGGGCGAGGATCTCCCTTGAAAGCGGTGCCTGAGGGCCGACCGACTCAAGGGGCGCAATCAGAAGGACCGTGTCGGCAGGCACATCTATCCCGGCCATGCGGGCTATCTTCACGGCGGGCTGCCCGACGATATCCGCGTTCATCAGCCCCCTTACAGGGTCGAAGGCCACTTTCTCGAGCAAGGCCACATTTGAAGGATCGAGGAACACCGCCTTGCGTGCGGCAAACTCTTTTTTGACGACTTCAAGCACCGGCGTCTCCACGACCACCGCCTGCTCGCTGGCGCATATCGTCCCGCAGTCGAAGGTCTTCGAAAGCATTATCTGCTCCACGGCGAAGGGGATATCGGCGCTCTTCTCTATGAACACAGGCACATTCCCAGCTCCTACACCGATAGCAGGTGTGCCGGAGCTGTAGGCCTCATGGACCAGGCTCTCCCCCCCGGTGGCGAGTATCAACGAGAGGCTCTTGTGCCGCATGAGAGCCTGGGTCTCCTCCCGGGACTTGTGCTCAGACCACTGCACGCAGTGCTCGGGGGCATCCTCGGAAAGAGCTGCCTCGTAGCATATCCTCGCGGCCTCCACCGAGCATTTCGCAGCCTTGCGGTGGGGACTTATTATCACGGGGTTCCTGGTCTTCAGCGCGATCAATATCTTGAACATCACCGTCGAGGTCGGGTTGGTCACCGGGGTCACTGCCAAAATCGGCCCTATCGGCTGGGCTATCTCGATTATCCCATCCTTATCGTTCTCCGAGATTATCCCCGCGGTCTTCTGGGACTTTATGTTCTCATAGACGTATTGGGTTGCCACGACATTCTTGATGACCTTGTCCTGCCAGCGCCCCATGCCGGTCTCCTCGGCGGCCATCTTCGCAAGCCTTACCCTCGCGTCCATGCCGGCAAGATAGACTGCCCTGACGATCCTGTCCACATGCTCCTGGTCGAGCTGCCCGAAAACCGCCGCTGCCTCCCTCGCACGGGACATCACAAGCTCTATCTGCTCAAACTTCCCATCTTCCATAAAAACCTCCAGGATTAAAATTTAGCGTTGATCAACAGCATGAATGGTATCGCGCCCTGGGGACAGAAGTTCAACAGGCCTACCTGCACCCCCTCGAGTTCGTCACAGTAGTTGAAGAGCGAGAACTGCACACCCTTGACTTTCTTGGCGCGTGAATGTATGCCCGAGAGCTGCACGCCGTTGATGCTCCCTGAGGCCTTGTTGTAGATACCCCCGAGGGAGACTCCGAAGTCGTCCCCGTGAGACATATTGACCAAGCCGGCTATATTCAATCCATAGGCCTCATTGCCGCGCATGGCCGCCAAGGCTCCGATCTGGACACCGTGATGCTTCCCGGTCAGGACGTTCCAGATGCCTATGTCAGCCCCGTGCAGGCTGTGGTTGACCCCATAAGGGAGACACAGCCTGAGCCCGTACACGTCGCTGTTCTCCGGGGCGATCTGCAGGGGCGCGAAGAACGAGAGCTGCAAGGGAGTTGAATACTTCTCATGCTTTTCCTCCCCGCTTGCGGAAGCATAGGGGGCGAATGCCAAAATACATACCGACGCAGCATACACAACACCTCTGAATCTCATTTCTTTTCCTCCTCGCTGAAATTTTTATACCGAAATTTTGAAAAAGCCCCATTACGGCTGGATGATAAACCACAGTCGGCAATGAGACTCGGCTCGGAAGTTAGCATACCATGGCTGATATTTCAAGTCTCATGGGTCAGTTTCGAAACTCCGCGTGAACCGCCTTGGGAGCGCAGGCGCGGCTAAGATAAGGTGTCCGAGGACGGCTGCTGGCTGTATCCGGTGCCGTTGGCCTCGGGAGGGAATAGGTATATGTTCAACACCCTGCTGACGAACTGCTGCACCTGCGACTGCCGATACTGCCCATTGCGCAGAAACGCCGATGCCAAGCACTGCACACTTACAGTCCCTAACTCCCGACGAGGCAGCAAAATACCTCGACTTCTCCTGAAAAATGGTGGCAGGAGCCAGAATCGAACTGGCGACACAAGGATTTTCAGTCCTCTGCTCTACCAACTGAGCTACCCCGCCACAAAACCACCAAACGGCGAACCGTCGAAAATAGCAGGCTTTCAAGCAAAAACAAGCCCTTGCAATTCGATTTTCGACAATATTTTCAGGCGCTGCGGCGGGTCATGGCTTGTCCACAAGCAGCGTTTGTGGTATAATGGCATCACAAGAGATACAGGACATCGCTGGTCTGATTGCACAAATGGCATCATGCAAAAAGAACGACGGCATCAGTCGTCTTTGGACTGCGGTGCCCCTGCACCGCTTTCACTTCCTGCCACCTGCCACTGTTTGTTGGATTACAGTTCTCGGCTCAAAAGATTAAGGCGAAAGATAAAGTTGAAAGATTAGGGTGGTGCCGCATTGCACCATGTCTCCATCCTCATTTTCTTTTCTTTGCCCCGCTGACCATTTGGAGGTCATTGTTTATCGGCGGGAAACCATTCTTTGGTTTTGTTGGCGATCTTGACCAGGTGAAGCATGACCGGCACTTCGACCAATACCCCGACAATCGTTGCCAGCACCACTGGGGACGAGGCCCCGAAGAGCGAGATGGCCACCGCGACCGAGAGTTCGAAGAAGTTGGATGCCCCGATCATACCTCCCGGGGCTGCCACGCAATGAGCCAGCTTCAGTTTCTTCGCCGTAAGATAGGCAATGAAGAAAATCAAATATGTCTGGATTATCAGCGGCACAGCGATCAGCACGATGTGCAGCGGGTTGTCAAGGATGGTTTGACCCTGGAACGAGAAGATCAAAACGAGCGTCAACAATAGCCCGCCGATAGTGACGTTGCTGAACTTCGGGAGGAACGACTGGTTGAAGTAGTCGGCCCCTTTGCCCCTGATCACATGCGACCGGGTCAGCATGCCGCCCACCAACGGGACGACCACGAAAAGACCCACTGAAAGCAACAGCGTGCTCCAGGGAACTGTTATGCCGCCTATACCGAGCAAAAACGCCACGATAGGCGCGAAGGCGATCAGTATGATCAGGTCGTTGGTCGCCACCTGCACGACTGTGTAGGCCGGATTGCCCTTGGTCAAATGACTCCAGACAAAAACCATCGCCGTGCAGGGCGCCGCCCCCAGCAATACCGCGCCGGCAAGATAGTCCTTTGCCAGCTCGGGCGGGATCAGCGGCTTGAAGACCACATAGAAGAAGAACGATGCGATGCCGAACATCGTGAACGGCTTGATCAGCCAGTTGACAACCCAGGTGACGTACAAGCCTCTCGGATTCTTCCCGACATCCTTGATGCTGGCGAAATCCACCTTCATCATCATCGGCCAGATCATCAGCCATATCAAGACGGCAATCGGGATTGAAACCTTGGCATACTCGAAGCGTCCCAGGAATTCGGGGATTCCCGGCAGGAACCTTCCAATCGCAATGCCCGCCAGCATGCACAGCACAACCCAAACTGTCAGATACCGGTCAAAAAAACTAATGTCCAATTTTATTTTCTTTATCCATCTTGCATCACCTCGTGTGTCATTTGTTAAACCTCTTTCATCGAAAGCATCCACTGTACCTAAGCCTATTTCGGTTTAGTGGCGTTGATCTCAGCCGAGCAAACGTATTCCTCAACACCGCTGCCGGGAAACCAGTCCTTGATGAAGTCCCGGCTTTTCTCATTAAGCACCACCTTGATCTCGCGGAAACCGGCGTTGTGCAACATCTCTTTGACCTTAGCCGCCATCGCGGCACCGGATATGCACCCGGCATGCTGATCCAGATTGCGTTTGACAGTATCAGGCAGCGCCTTCGTTGCGACCACATCGGACACGGCAATACGTCCGCCGGGTTTGAGAACGCGGTAAGCGTCCTTGAAGACCTGCTGCTTGTTTGGAGAGAGATTGATGACGCAGTTCGACATGATCACATCCACAGAGCAGTCTGCCGCGGGAATATGCTCGATCTCGCCCAACCTGAATTCGACGTTGGCAAAATCACCCTGCGCAGCGGCGGATCGGGCCTTGCTGACCATGTCGGGTGTCATGTCCACGCCAATCACGCGGCCTTCGATGCCGATCTGGCGTGCCGCCAGAAAACAGTCGAAACCGCCGCCGCTGCCGAGATCCATAACAACCTCGCCCTTCTTCAATGCGGCAATGGCCTGTGGATTGCCGCAGCCGAGTCCCATATCCACCCCTTCCGGCAATGCAGCCAGTTCGTCGGCCGAATACCCGATCCGGAGAGAGGCCTCGCCCGGGTCAGGCGTTGAACAGCAGCCCGTGCTACTGCAGCCGCATGCGGAAGGGAGACGGGCGATCTCGGAATAACGCTCCCTTACAGCCGTTCGTATCTTGTCGTGTTCAGGTTGTTCCATTGCCGAACTCCTCTCTTTTAAATTGGTTCTCTATTAAATTTATTTCCTCGTGCACATATGTGGCATACATAATCCTCTTTCTTTTCCCTGCGGGTCATCCGCGGCAATTATTCTTTCCCGATGTTCCGTCTGGGCAGCAACCCGCGAAGTCCTCGATTTTTCCGCTCTGGAACCAGCCGTTTACAGAGCTTTTCCAGCTCGCAAGAGGTGATCTCCTTCAGCTTCTTTGAGTCGAGCTCGACAACGGGATCATTTCCCAGCTCCCCCTTCACCCAATCAAGCAGCATCTTGAACCTGGGGCGTTCCCGCTGCAAGCGATAATAAACCCAGCGCCCCTCTTTCCGGCTTTCCACCAAGCCGGCCGCAATCAATAACCCCATATGACGGGAAACCGTCGCGCCGGCAACCTGCATCAATGCCGTAATCTGACAGGCGCAAAGCTCGTCATAGCTCAACAGAGCCACCACCGTACGCAAACGGTTCCGATCCGAAAGCGCCTTTAATGTCGAAGTCAGTTCATTCATCTCAACACCATAAATCAACAGTTGTTTACTTAGCTAAACGACTAACTATTACATCAAAAAGCAACCCCGTCAAGCCCTTTCGCATATTTTTTCGAACTATCTCACACTTCATGCTTGAAGTCTGCCGCACCCACATCTAATATCCCCCATGATACACAAAAAATTACTGTCAGCGATGCTGGACATACAAATTCAAAAAATCAAGGGGTTATTCAAGGGGAATTGGGCACAGCTCAATTTGCTCAGCCTTCTGACGCCATTCCTTTTTGCCGGCTGTATCAGTTGGTATCTTTTAAGCGATCAGGTCT
>CAZANS010000022.1:0-16875 GCA_964486565.1 uncultured Victivallales bacterium | reverse complement strand
ATAGCCAAGGAATTGAACACGGTGCAATCCGTCTATTTCTGCGAGGAAGATGCCATACAAGCGGCAAGGCAGGTTGAGAAGCTCTCGGGTCATCTTCACTCCGTCTCCGCTTCCATCGTCCCTGTACAAGTCAAGACACGCGGCCGCCCGCCCAAAAGCGGGTCGCCGCCAACGGCAACACGCTACAAATTGACATGTGAAATCTTGGAGAACGCCGATGGCGTGGAAAAGGAACGCATCCTTGCAGGCTGCTTCGTGCTGCTGTCCAACGTCCCTGAGGAGGGTGATCCCTTGTCGATGGACTCGCGCAGGCTCCTGCAGACCTACAAGGGGCAGTATGGTGTCGAGAGCGACTTCGCCTTCCTCAAGGATCCGCTAGTCGTCAACGACATCTTCCTCAAGAAACCGTCTCGGATTGAGGTCCTCGGCATGGTGCTGATACTTGCACTGATGCTCTGGCGGCTCATGGAGCGGTCAATGCGAAACCATGTGAACAATAAAGACGAAACACTTCCGGGCTGGGACAACAAGCAGACCAAAAAACCAACATCGTTCATGATGAAGGTCATGATGACCGGCATCACGGTCATTATCACGGCAGAGGGGAGGTTCCTCTTGAGAAGCCCTGACCAGAAACAAACCGAATTCCTCAAAGCATTGGGACTGGGGCCGCCTGTGTTCACCGATCCTAAGTATAAATGCCGCCCAATAATTCCCGAAAAGAATTGCTCAAAAAAGTGAGGAATATGGGTATCAACCGTCGCCCTTTTCGCTTTCCTGTACTTCAGGCAGCTCCTCGTGAACGATTCCCAGTCCGGCCGCATCATCCTCGGCGGCGGCGATGAATGGCTGACCTGTCGCGTCGTCCTCATGAGGGGGCACAACCCCGCCGCTGATGACAAGCCTCATCGCGTCCGTTATGCACATGTCAAGGAATACGCAGTCGTCCTTGGGCACAAGCAAGAGGAATCCGCTGGTAGGGTTCGGTGTTGTCGGGAGGAAAACATAGACGAGGTTTTTCCCGCTCTTGCGGGAAAGCTCCGTGTCCGCGTTGTCCTCGTTGGTCACAAAACCTATCGAGTATATCCCTTTCCGAGGATACTCGAAAAGCACCACTTTCCTGAACATCCCGCCACGCGGATTCCTGAGGGCGTCTATCAATTTCTGCGCCGTCAGGTATATAGCGTTGAACATCGGTATCTTCAGGAAGCCGCGCTCAAGGACGCGGAGGATCCTCTCCCCTATCGCGTATTCGCCAATCAGGCCGATGCCGAAGAGAAGCGCCAAGACCGCAACGAGGGCCACAAGCCTCACCCCCGTCTCGAAGCCGAAAATCCCGCGCATACGCGAGAACACCCCGATATCCAGCAACCACTCGGCCCATTTTGTGAGGATGTTGTAGAGCAATGCGATGATCCACAATGTCAAGCCGACAGGGAAGACCAGCAGAAATCCGCCCAGGATCCTGCTGCCTATGAATTTGAGGCCCATTCGGTGAATTTTTCTGAGTTCAGGCACCTTGTCCTTTTTTGGTTATCCTGACGGTGAGTATTCGCTTGCTGTCGGACTTGAGGACTTTTATGCATATCTGCCCTCCGCAGGCCGGGACCTCCTCGTCGGGAACAGGGATATGCCCCAGCTCGCCGCAGACGAAGCCCCCGATGGTGTCCACCTCCTCCCCGTCTGGGATGGCGGTGTCGAGTATCAGATTGACATCGCTGATCAGGGTCCTCGCGTCGAAGACAAACGATCCGTCGGGCATCGCCACGTGCATGGGCGCGTCATGCTCGTTGTGGTCGAACTCGTCACGGATCTCCCCTACTATCTCCTCTATGATGTCCTCCAGAGTGGCGATTCCCGCCGTGCCGCCGTATTCGTCAATCACGACAGCGAAATGGTTTCGGCGGAGCTGTATTTCCTTTAGCAGGTCGCCGACCTCCTTGGTCTCGGGTATGAAAAAGGGCCTTCTTGCCAAGTGGAGCAGTTCCTTCCCTGAAGCTTTTTCCCCGCCCAGGAGATCCTTGGCGTACAGTACACCTCGGATGTTGTCTATCGAGTCCTCGTAAAGAGGGATCCTTGAATGCCCGCTTTCCTTTATCAATGCTATTGCCTCCTCTGAGGAGGAATTCATTGATATCCCCTTGACATCCACGCGCGGGGTCATGATCTCCCTTACCGCGGTGTCTGCCAAGTCGAATACCCCCCTGATCATCCTTCGCTCGACCTCCTCTAGCGATCCCGAGCCGTTCCCGGAGTCATCGGTGTCCTGTTCCACAAGAGACATTATCTCGTCCTCTGCCGTAGCCCTGTCCTCGCCGTTGTCGCCGGGGGCAGATTCGTCGCTGTTGCCTCTGATCATTCCCGGCAGCAGCACTGCAGGATACAAAAGCGAATATCCCATTGCCTTGACCATCGGCATTGAGAACGACAGCAGATTTATGTCGAAGTTCTTGACGATGAGAGACGAAGCTGCCTCGGCAGTGAGTATGCATAGCGTGAATGCCAGCAGGAAGACAGCGATCCTGGCCTCGACGGGAAACGACGCTGAGTTGGTTTTGACCACATGGTAGACGGCCAGAGCCAGGCATGAGACCACGATCATGACAAGGAATCGCAGCACTGTTTCATATCGCGGCTTGTTCTCGATCCACTCCTCCATTTTTTTGGAGAGCTGCCGATTTTTTGCCTCGAATCTTCTTGCCCGTCCGCCGCTGAGCTGGATCAATGCCGACCAGCTGGAAATCAGCCAGATCAGGATCAGTACAGAAGCCGCCAGGAAAGCAGGAGATATTTTCATGTCCGCCGCACAGCCATGGATTATCTTCTGAACTCGATCATGTCGAAACGGATGTTGCAGTCGTCGGCGCTCGAGCCCGGCTGGGGCAGCACCGCGATGTTGAACCCCCAGACAGCCTTCTGGTCGAGAGAGCCGCCGAGAAGTTTCGACACCGGGATCCTGATCTCGACATACTCCCCGCGCTTCATTATCAGGGCCAGGATAGACACCTTCCTTCCCATCCCGTCGTGTGAGCCGGGATTGCGCGATGTCAACTGGAAAGTCAAATCCTTCAAGCGCGAAGGAGAGAGGCTTATATGGAATGAAATCTCGCTGTATCCGCTGATGTCGTCCCCCTCGCCCTCCCATGCGTGCCAGCTCCAGCCCCCGCCGGCCCAGCCGTCGGTGATCTTAAGCTCGTATTGCAGATGCTCGGCATTCCTGAAGGGGTTCTGTCGAGAAAGCTCGAATTTCGATATCCCCCTCGGGTGTGCAAACCCCTCTCCCTCGGAAACGCTTCCTCCGTCGAAGACTACAAGGTTGTCGGCAAATGAGGTGAAGGTTGCGAATATCGCAAGAAGCGCGCAAAAGAGCTGCGTGCGCACGTCTGGCCGGGCAAGGGACAGGCATGCGCACGAAACGTTAGATAGATACGATCCTTCTGGCATCGCTATTTTTTTGGCTCCTCTACGACAAACTGGCTGAGAAGCTCCTTGATCTTGCGCTTGCCCATCTCGCGGAGCTGCACGATTTTTGCCTTGACATCCTGCCTCGGCTTCGACTTGCCGTTCTCCCAGAGGTAGATGGAGTTGGGATTGACATCAAGCAGCAGTGCCATCTCGTTCCTGCTGAGCTTGTACTTCTTCCTGACGTTGGCGACGTAGCTTGGGGAAACTCTTGCCTTGTCGAGCTGCTCGTCTGAAACAGTCACTGTGATCAGCTCCTCGAGACCTAGTTCTTTCTCGAGCTTTCCGAGCTTTGCCGCGAGGTCCGCGACGCACTTGGCCTGATCGGAAACCCTTTTTCTCAGCTCGCCCACCTTTTTAACGAGCGGATCGGCTGCCGCCCTTACCTCACGCCTAGCGATCCTGGCGATCTCCTCGTTCAAAACACCCGTGTAGTTCGGCATCTGCTTACTCCTTTTTCTTTTTTTTTCTACCTATGCCTACTTGTCAAACTAAACAAAAGAAACTAATATATTACGTTTTTTTTAAATGTCAACAATTTTTTTTTAAATGTCTATTTTTGAAACGCATTTTCATTTTGACCCGAGCTGGGATGGGGGAGAATACCTCCGCGAGTCCGAGGATGCCGGTGTGGGCTACCTGCTGTGTGTAGGCGGGGACTATGAGACCTCTCTTGCGGCAAAGGATTTCGCTTCACAATCCGACAAATGCTTTTTCGCTGCAGGGGTTCACCCCCACGACTCGTGGAAGCATCTGGGCAACACCTCCTTTGTTGCGGAACTCGCAGACGACCGCAAGTGCGCGGGGGTCGGCGAAATAGGGCTTGACTACTACTATGAGCACTCGGACAGGAAGTCGCAAATTATTGTATTCGAGAAGCTTCTGGATGCCGCATTGCTTCTTGGCCTCCCTGCGGTTGTCCATATCCGAGACAAGGATGGTTGCGGCAACGCATATGAAGACGCATGCTCCCTTCTTTCGGGGTTTGCTGGTCATGGAGGTGCTTTTGTGGTACACAGCTACACTGGCACGGTGCCGACGGCGGAGAGGCTTCTTGGGATGGGGTGCTATCTTGGGTACAACGGGATAGTGACATTTCCTCGTGCGGGGAATGTAAGAGCTGCGCTGGATGCTACTCCTACGGACAGGATTCTGCTTGAGACCGACACGCCTTATCTTGCTCCGGTGCCGTTCAGGGGCAAGCAAAACCATTCAAAATATCTTCCCTTTATTCTCTCTGCTGTGGCATCATGCAAGAAACTAGGGGAGAACGAGATGAAGAAGGCGACCACGAGCAATGCCCTAAGGCTTTTCGAGAGATGCGGGGAATTTGTCTAGTGGATTTTTGGCTCTCTCAGCCTGCCAGCAGCTTGTTGATGGACTTGGCGGCCTTGCGGCCCTCCCCCATCGCAAGTATCACAGTCGCGGCGCCGAGGACTATGTCCCCGCCGGCGTATATCCTGTCTATCGAGGTCTTCTGGTCCTCGTCAACTATGATGTTCCCCCACTTGTTGCACTCCAGTCCCTGGGTAGTCTGCTTTATGAGCGGGTTCGAGTCGTTGCCGATGGCCACGATCACGGCATCAACCTCGAAGATGAACTCGCTGGCCTTGATCTCCACTGGGCGTCGGCGGCCTGAGTCGTCGGGCTCGCCCAGCTCGTAGCGAAGGCACTCCACGCGGTTCACGCGTCCCTTCTCGTCGGGAAGGCATCGCTTCACGTTCTCGAGAAAGTGGAATATGACACCCTCCTCCTTTGCGTGGGCGACCTCCTCCACCCTGGCTGGCATCTCCTTCTCAGTCCTGCGGTAGATCAAATGCACCTCCTCGGATCCCAGCCTGACCGCTGTCCTGGCCGCGTCCATCGCGACGTTGCCGCCGCCGAGCACCGCGGTGCGCTTGGACATGTAGATCGGAGTGTGGGCCTTGTCCGTCTCGTATGCGCGCATGAGGTTTGCCCTGGTGAGATACTCGTTTGCCGAGAAAACCCCCACGAGGTTCTCGCCTGGGATGTCCATGAACTTCGGCAGTCCGGCGCCTGTGCCGATGAATATCGCATCGTAGCCGTCCTTGTCGAGCAAGTCGGTCAGCTTGCGCGTCCTGCCGACAACGAAGTTTGTCCTGATCTCGACCCCCATCGCCACGAGCGTGTCTATCTCTTGCTGCACTATCTTTTTCGGCAGCCTGAACTCGGGTATGCCGTAGAGCATCACCCCTCCTGGCTTGTGGAATGCCTCGAAGATCGTCACTGAATGCCCCTCGCGCCTGACATCGGCGGCCACGACGAGGCTTGCGGGTCCGCTGCCTATCATTGCCGCCTTCTTGCCGGTCTCGGGCTTGACTTCCGGGATTTTCGAGGCACCGCTTGCGCGTTCGCGGTCGGCGACAAACCTCTCCAGACGCCCTATCGAGACGGACTTGTCTATGTCTTTCAGAGCCTTGCCCACAGTGCAGTACATCTGGCATTGAGTCTCCTGTGGGCATACCCTGCCGCAGACAGCAGGGAGCAGGGTGTTGCGCTTGAGTATCGTGCTGGCATCATCGAATCTGCCGTCGGCCATGGCAGTGATGAACCCCGGTATGTCAATCGCCACGGGGCAGCCCTTGATGCATGGCTTGTTCTTGCAGTTCAAGCAGCGCATTGCCTCGACCACGGCCTCTGCCTCGCTGTATCCGAGGGCGACCTCGTTGATGTTGCCGCGCCTGGCGACTGGATCCTGTGCGGGCATCTCCTGCGGGGGGATGGCCATCCTTTCCTTTGCTGAAAGCTCGTTGGCCTTCATTGCTGAGAGCAATCTGGTTGCCTCTGCGGCAAGTTCCTCGGGAGTCTTGTGTCTGCTCATTTCGCCCCCTTCACGGCGGCATCCAGGCGGCAATCCGAGTTGGAGTGCTCCTCTTGTCTTTTGTATGTCCCCAGGCGTGATATCATGTTGTCGAAGTCCACCAGATGACCGTCGAACTCCGGGCCGTCAACGCAGACGAACTTGGTCTCGTCCCCGACTGTCACCCTACATCCGCCGCACATCCCGGTGCCGTCAACCATTATCGTGTTGAGAGAGACGACAGTCCTGACCCCGAATGGTCTTGTTGTCTCTGAGCAGAACTTCATCATCAGTGGCGGGCCTATTGCAAAGACTATATCTGGCTTTGGATCTTTTTCGCAAAGCTCCTTCAGCGGCCGGGTCACCAGAGCCTTCCTTCCCTTGCTGCCGTCGTCGGTGCAGAAGATCACTTCATCGGCGAGACGTGACATCTCTTGCACGAGTATCACAAGATCCGACGAGCGGGCGCCTAGGACGACCGTGATCTTGTTGCCTGCAGCCTTCAATGCCTGCACTATAGGATGCATCGGCGCGGCCCCGATCCCGCCGCAGACACATACGGCATGGCCGAAATTCTCGATATGCGTCGGGTGTCCCAGGGGGCCGACAAGGTTTGCGATGGAATCGCCTTCAGAAAGTCCTGCGAGCAGGCGAGTGGTCTTCCCGACGACCTGGAATATGATGGTTATCGAGCCTTCGGCGGGGTCGGCGTCAGCGATGGTCAGAGGTATTCTCTCACCGTAGTCGTCGTTCACCGAAAGAATGATGAACTGCCCCGCGCGTCTTTCCTCAGCTATCAGCGGGGACTTGAGAGCCATCCTGTACACCGCCTCGGAAAGCCGCTCCTTTCTCAAAATCCTTGTCATATGGTCCACCAATTTCCCGTCGCAGTCCCGGATTGACATTGCGTAAACAAAAAGGCCGCGCCAAAGTTAATTGCATAGATCAGCTTTTCAAGCTCGGCCGATAGAATTCGATAGTTTTTGCCTTTCCGTGGAATTCTGTACTAGTGCGGCGCGGTACACTTCACAGGTGTTGGCGACGAAATTCGCTATATTAAAGAATAGTCGGACATTCTCTGCTGCGTCAGATGATAGTTTGTCGATTTTTTCTGGGTTTCCGAGCAGGGATGCGATGGTATGGGAGAGCATTTCCGGTGTGTTTGGCGAATAGGTTACCCCGCCGCTGGTTTTCTTGATGATCTCGGCGAATCCTCCCTCTTCGGGCTGTACGACTGGGACACCGATTGCCATGGCCTCGAGCAGGTATGTTCCGAAAGCCTCGCCTCCCGGCACGGGCACTGAAAGGATAGAAAGCTTGCGCAGCATTTCCACACGGGAGTCTTTGTCGAATTTCTCGAGAAGCACGATGTCCCCGGGGAAGCCGGCCGCGGAGATTTTCCTTTCGCACTCGCGAAAGAAGGGCAGGTTGTCGCTTGTCAAACCTCCGGAAGCGTACAGCTTGAGATCGCTGAACTCCTCGCGTTGCTTGAGAATGAGGAATGTGTCAACGAGTATTTCGAATCCCAGGGCCGGGGCTATTTTTGACAGGAAGCCGATTGCCCGCACTTCCGGTGTCTGGGTGCGGATTGGGTACTGATCGGCATTGATGCCGATATGGACGACTTTTACAGTGCCTTCGGGAAGATTCAGGAGTTTCCCCATTTTAGCGGCATAATATCCCGACACGGCGATGAATGTGTCCACATGTTTGGCTTTTTTAGCGATGGCATGCCATATTTTTGTTGAGGATTTCGCGTCCATGCTGTCAACCCACTGGTGCTCGTCCTGGAGCGAGCAGACAACTGGCACCGGCAGGCGGCTCTTCAGATACTCTGCGGTGCCGAGAAGCAGGGCGTTTGAAATGTGCACGACATCCGGCTTGTCCATGGCGAGCCACTGTGCGAGCCTCTCGTTCTCGGCTGTGAAGCTTCCGTCTGTGCCGTCGAGCATGTCGAGGGTGAGATTCTCGAGTCCGGCGGCGCTGGTGGAGGATGACATTTTTGCCGCCATCTTGAGTATCGGCCGGGAGTCCAGGATTCGTCGCACAAAAGACGGCATCCGTCGAAGAGCAGGCCAGCGGTGGCTCAAGTACAGACTCACAGCGCCGAAGAACACGGGCGACTCGCGCGGGTCGCATTCCTCGGAGTCGGAGAACATCGGCAGATACATCGGCGCAATCATGACCTCGTGCCCTGCATCCCTCATCCCGGAGGCCAAGATGTTGTCGCGAAGGCAGTTCTGGCAGTAGAAGCCCCCTCCCGAGCCGGGAATGATATAGGCTATCTTCATGTGCGCCACCTCTTCCCTCCACCCTTCCCTGGCGTAAGCAAACCCGGCACCGATGTCGGATACCTCGTTGCCCGACAATCGAATTCCCGTGCAAAGCGTGTGCTTGTGGCAGACCCGCTCCACTTGTCGTCGCCTTCCAATGAAATATGAAGTTCCATCAGCTCTCCTTTGCTTGAAGGGCGGCTTCGAGTCCCGGGCACATGCCGCCAAAGGCTACCTTACAGGGATACCGAACTCGCCTTCGTCCAACACCTCGTTCTCCTTCGCGGAATCAAGGATGTTTATGAACTCCAACCCCCCGTGCAGTATCCTTGTCCTCACCGGGACATGCCGGCCGTTTATCTTGTCGTATTGCTCGATTATCGTTACAATGCTCCTCGGCCCCTCGGGGGTGTCCATGGTCAGTTCTATCTTCGAGACAAGAAAACTCCCCTTGTCCACATAGAACTTCCATATTCCCAGGTCCGCCGGCGTCTTCGGCTTGCCGGAAAGCACCACATGCCCCTTCCCGTCAAGCATAAAACCGTCGTCTATGATCGAGAGGTCGTCGAAAATCTCCGGCATGGACACCGAGGGGGTCTTGGCCAGCAGCTCGAACTTCAACAGCTCAAGCTCGTTATCCCTGATCTCCCGGAGCCCCTCCATCGGGGAAAATTCCCAGGCTTGCCCGCCGGAGAGCACCCTCGTGATAATCCCATAGCCTTTGATTTCACTCTCGTTGCGGGACTTGTCGGGGAAACTGTCCTTCACCGTGATCTTAATCTCCAGCCCCAAGGAGGGCGCGATCGTATTGGACACCGTGACCAATGTCTTGACCTTGTGCCTGTTGCCGGAAGGGTCGGAGGCTTCCTCCATCCGGCTTACAACATCGGCGACAGTCAGAACATCCCCGTGCAAAAGGCATGGCGACCAGGCGTGCAGGAAGAAAGTCGTCGCAAACAGAGCCGCGGTGGGATAGGTCTTAAACATGAGAGCCAATCCCCTAGGGTTTCACGCAGAGCATGAAGGGGTTGCCTTCCGGGTCAAGATACTTGACAACCTTCTTGCCGAGCCGCTCGTTCTCTTCGGACAAAGGCTTGAACCCGTTCTCCTCCAGCCGGACCACGGTATTGGTGTAATCCTTGGCATTGCACACCCATGCTATCCTGCCGACCCCCTCCGGGACTTTTTCGTTGGGCATAGCCTGCTCAAGAATAAGCGAGGCATGCTCGCCAATCTTGAACTCCACCCAGAAGTTGCTGTCCATCACCGGGGGGCCAAGATCAAGGATGTCCCGGTAGAAGGATCTCGTGGCATTCAGGCTCTGGACTTTGATCAGAACGCCGTAGATCGTGTTGCAGCTGTCTTTTGAATCCGCCATAACTTTTAAACTTTATCGCATTGTTTTTTCATTAATAGAGTGAAAGCGTTACTTTTAACAGTATATTACCGATATCGCAAGCGAAATAAGGAAAATATTTCAAGGAAATTACATTGGGTCACGATATTTACATCAATCCGCTCTCCACCCGCTACGCGGGAAAAGAGATGAACGCCAACTGGTCGGAACAGAAAAAACACTCCACATGGAGGCGCCTCTGGCTGGCTCTGGCCAAGTCTCAGAAGGCTCTCGGGCTACAGATCAGCGACGAGCAGATAGCCCAGATGCAGGCGCATCTTGACGACATAGATTTCGAGGCGGCAGCCAGAAAAGAGGCCGAGCTCAGGCACGATGTCATGAGCCACGTCCATATATTTGGCGAGCTGTGCCCTTTGGCACGGCCGATCATGCATCTCGGAGCCACAAGCTGCTATGTCACCGACAACACCGAGCTGGTGCAGATAAGGGATGCCCTCGGGATCGTCAGGGGGAAACTGCTAAAGGTGATTGCGAATTTCGCAAGCCTCTCGCTTGAGCACAAGGATCTGCCCGTGTTGGGCTTCACCCACTACCAGCCGGCGCAGCTCACCACGCTGGGGAAGAGATTCTCGCTTTACCTCCAGGATCTCCTGATTGACTTCCAACGCCTTGACGCGGAGCTGGCAAATTTGCCATTCAGGGGTGTCAAGGGCACGACGGGCACTCAGGCAAGCTTCATGGCATTGTTCTCCGGAGACAGCGACAAGGTGAAGAAGCTTGACCGCATGGTCGCCGATGAGATGGGATTCGGCAACCTGCTGCAGATATGCGGCCAGACCTATACCCGCAAGCTGGACTACTACGTCCTTTCGGTATTGTCGGGCATCGCGCAGTCCGCATACAAGTTCGCGGGAGACCTGCGGCTGATGTCCAACCTCAAGGAGGTGGAGGAGCCCTTCGGCAAGAAACAGATCGGATCCAGCGCAATGGCCTACAAGAGAAACCCCATGCGAAGCGAAAGGGTTTGCTCCATCAGCAGATTCGTGATCAGCCTCACAGAGAATGCGGCCCATACCCACGCCTCCCAGTGGTTCGAGAGGACCCTCGACGACTCCGCGAACCGCCGACTCTCGCTCCCACAGGCCTTCCTCGGTGCAGACGCAGTGCTGTCGCTGCTCGCGGACATCACGGCTGGGATTGTGGTATGGCCTCGAATGATAGCAAGGCACATCAGCCAGGAGCTGCCCTTCATGGCCACCGAGAACATACTGATGGAGGCGGTGAGGCAGGGAGGCGACAGGCAGGAGCTGCACGAGGCTATCCGTGTACACTCCATGGCCGCGGCGAGGCAGGTCAAGGAGCACGCCTCCGACAACGACCTTCTGGACAGGATTAAAAACGACCCGCTGTTCGCGGGCGTCGCAGGCCGAATGGATGATATAGTCAACCCTCCCGACTTCATCGGGAGAGCCCCCGATCAGGTGCGCGAGTTCATAGAGGCACAGATCAACCCTCTACTCGCAGAAAACCGCGGCGTGCTGGAATCCGCGCAGATGGACCAGATAAGAGTATAGTCAACAAGGAGATTAATCATGCCCGACAGGATCGCCGCAGTCTCAAGAAAGACCAAAGAGACCGACATCAGGCTCAACATCAACATGGACGGCTCAGGCAAGAGCAGCCTCTCATGCGGAATTCCATTCCTCGACCACATGCTCGACCTCTTCGCCAGGCATGGGCTCTTCGACATCGAGATCAAAGCGTCGGGCGACATTGAGATTGACTGCCACCACACCGTCGAGGACCTGGGCATCGTGATGGGCGAGGCCATCGCCAAGGCTCTGGGCGACAAAAAGGGCATCTGCCGGTACGGATGGGCCATCGTGCCAATGGACGAGTCCCTCGTCCTCGTATCGCTCGACCTCTCGGGAAGACCTTACCTCGTGTACGACCTCGTGCCACCGACATCCCATATCAAAGACATGGACACCAGGCTGTTCCATGAGTTTTTCCAGGCCCTGTCCGTCAAGGCAGGCATGAACATTCATATACAGAAACTCAAAGGAGAGGAGACCCATCATACTTTCGAGGCTCTCTTCAAGGCTTTCGCCAAGGCTCTCGACATGGCGACCAGACTCGACCCCAGAGTCAGCAGCGTGCCGTCCACAAAAGGTATCCTATAGGGCCGCGTCCCACTCAACACACAATGAAGACAAAAATATCCTCAATAATCGCGACCTTATCCCTTCTCTCGCTGCTGCTGGGCCCATTCTGCGCCTCGATCCCGCATGCCGACGACAAGCCTGGACCAAGGGTCTACCGCACTCGCCAGCTCGGCGACAGAGCCTTCGCCGATGGCCTCTACGAACTCGCTGTAAAGTTCTACGAGACATACCGTCAGGAGGCAGCCGCCGACGGCGACCCCGACGTTCAGATTGACGCTTCCGAATGCCTCATCGCCGCATACGTCAGATCCGGTAACGCTCTGGCCGCAAGCGAGGTTTTCAACAGGATGACCACATCCTTCGCCACGACCATCGCCGGCAACGAGACCTTGAGGAGCAGGATGACATACTGGGACGGGAACATCCAGCTGAGCGGCGGGGACCTCACAAAGGCCTCAGATACCTTCTCCGAGCTGCTCAACAGGATAGAGCAGAATTCCGAAATATACTTCCAGGCTCTTGATGCCCTGGGCACAGTGCAGGCAAGGGCTCTCCAATGGGAGAAGGCAGAGATGACTTACGCCCTGCTCGAGTTCGCCGGGAAAGACACGAAATGGCGGATGGAAGCCATTCGCAAGAGGCTATTTGCACTGCTCATGTCGGAAAACTACACCCGCGCCAGGACCATAATCGCATCGCTGCCCGAAGACAAGTCCTCCTACGGGAAAATTATCTCCACACTGATACTCGTCAAAGAGGGCAAGACCGTTGAAGCCGCCAAATCATACTCCGAAATCCGCAACAACGCGGTCGGGCTCGACCCGCTTTGGTACTTGATGTCCTCAGCTCTGGCCGACGCACACCTGCAGAATAATGATTTCCAAAAAGCCCTCCTCATTCTCAATGACTCCGTGCTTTTCGCCAGCTCCGAGTTCGACAGGCAGCAGACGCTAGTTAAAATCATCAACACCGCCGTCGCCAACGGAGACGTCAAGGCAGCCGTCGCCACCGCAGAGAAATTCCTCAAGAACTATCCGGAATCATTCATCTCAACCGAGATAAGACTGAGACTTGCAAACCTGTACGCCGACGACCAGAAGACCGACGACGCCCTCCAGGTATATGCCACGATTATAGCCGACAAGACCGCCAAGCTGCCCTCGAAGTTCGAGGCCGCGCGATCCGCCGCAAAAATATTCATCTCTCTAAAAAGATACCAGGACGCGCAATCAATGTTCGACTTCCTGGTCTCCGCCGCAACAGACGAGAACATCAGGGGAGAAGGTGTATACTGGCTCGCTGAGCTGCTCTACATTCAAACCAAATACGACGAGGCCGCCGACGCATTCGGGAAAATCGCGATCACCTTCCAGGGATGGAGGGAAAAAGCTCTGTACATGCAGATCAAGTCTCTCATGAACACCCGCGAACACTCCAGGACAGTCGCCAACATCCAGCTCTTCCTCGAGAAGTTCCCCGAGGGGGAGCATACCGCAGAGGTGTCCTTCCTATACGCCCTCGCACTCAAGAACTCCATGCAGAGCCAGCAGGCCGAGGAGCAGTTTGCGAAATTCGCAACAAGCTATCCGGATCACGCCTACGCCCCACGCGCGCTTTTCGAGAAAGGAATACTGGCACTCGAGAATGGAAAGGACTCGGAGTCAACAGATAGCTACTCCCAGCTCATCAACAAATATCCCACCCACATTCTGGTGCCGAACGCCCTGTACAGGCGTATGCATATCAACTTCTTCAACGCATCATACGAGGACGCTACAAAAGATGTCAACACGCTGCTCAAGGATCATCACGCATCACATTTCGCATTCCACAGCGGACTGCTTCTAGCGGATCACTTTGCGTTAGCCCAGAACTATGACAAGGCTCTCGGGCTGCTGAGGAGCATGCTCGCCAACAGTGCCGATGACGGGCATAAGGCACCCAGGTTGACCTACGAGATGGCAAATGTTTATTTCAAGGCTGAGAGGGATACCGAGGCGATGCAGGCTCTCGACGACCTTTCCGAAAAGTTTACCGCCTCGGCGGAGCTGAACGACGGGTTCTTCCTCAGGGGAGAGATTTTCTCCAGAAAAAGCGAGTTCGAGAAAGCCATCCCATTCTTCAGGCGTGCCGCCGAGGGCAGGCCCGGATCTCTCCTGGAGACCGCCGCACTCGGAAGAGCAGGGGACTGCTATTTCGCCCTGGGATGGAAAACACCCGACGGGACCAACTACCTCCAGGCTTCTCAGCTTTACTCCAGCGTGCTCGCGAAAAAAGACATCCCGACAGCTTTCAGGGACCAGTCCCTGTACAAGCTCGGGAGGTGCGAGGAGCTGCTCGGGGACAACGGGAAGGCGCTCTCCAAGTTCCATGAGGCGATATACAACCACGAGCTCGACAGGGAGGATGGCATCGCCATCGCCCAGAACTCAGTATGGTTCGTCAAGTCAGTCCTCGCCGCAGCCAGACTTTACCTTGCAAAAAACAACCCGGAGTCGGCGGAAGCCGCAATCATACTATACAAAACACTCGTCAACATGGACATCCCACCAGTCGAGGACCATAAAAGAAAAATCAAAGAAATCACCGAAAAATTCAAACTTAAGGAGTAGATATTATGTTTCTTGAAATCATGAAGCAAGGCGGACCGGTCATGTGGATTATACTCACTTGCAGCCTGCTGGCAGTGTTCATCTTTCTCGAGAGACTTTTTTATTTCCACAGGGTACAGATAAATGTCGGGGACCTCGTCAGAGGCATGGTGAACGTGTTGCGCAGAAACAACATCGTCGAGGCCATCAGCCTCTGCGACGACACCCCAGGCCCCGCCGCGCACGTACTCAGGGCCGCCATACTCGCATTCGAGCAGGGCGACGAGAACCTCAGACAGGCCATAGACGATGCCGGACTCAGCGAGATCCCCAGACTCGAGGCCAAGATGAAGATACTCGCCACCATAGCATATGTGACACCCCTTCTCGGCCTCCTCGGCACAGTGCTGGGGATGATCGAGGTGTTCCATACGATAACCAGCCGGGGCGCGATGGTCAACGCAGGCGAGCTGGCCAACGGCATAGGCATGGCGTTGTTCACCACGGCAGCAGGCCTTTGTGTCGCGATACCTTGTTTCATCGCCTACAACTATCTGGTATCCAGGATCGAGTCTATCACTCTCGACATGGAGAAGGCGTCGTCCGAGATCATACATTTCTTTTCGCATAACAGGGACAGGCTGAAAAATGAATCCTGAACACGGAATCGGCAGAAAAAAGGTTTTCAGGAGCAAGCTCGCGGTCATCTGCGGCCGCCCCGACATGACCCCCATGATTGACGTCGTGTTCCTGCTGCTCATCTTCTTCATGCTGAGCAGCTCCTTCGTCCAGGTCTCAGGAATCACGGTAAACCTCCCGGGCGCGGTCATCAGCAGCCAGACCAGCGTCAACAAGCTTGTCGTGTCCATAGACCGCAACAACACCTTCTACTTCAACGACAGTCCAATGACATGGGACATCCTTGCCGAGCAACTGCAGAAATGCAAGTTGCAGTGGAACGCGGACACCGTGATCATACGTGCCGACAGAAACACCACCTACGGCGTGGTTGTCGAGATCATGTCGCTTGCCAGGTCGCTGGGGCTGAACGTGTATGTCGCCACTCTGGAAGTCCAGGGCAAGAAGGAGATAGACTATGGCTCCGGCAGGTGAGAGGCACAAAATAGAGCCGAGATGGATGACCGTGCTCAGGTACTCGCTTGCAGGGTTGCTGACGGTCATGGCGCATTCAGCGTTCCTCTTTTTCACTGAGTCTTCCGACTCCAGCGAGAAGCGCCCGGAGGATGCCAGATACTTGGCAATGCTCCCCGTCGGCGCAGAAAACATTTCTCAGACCGAAAGAAACCTGCTCGATTGGATGAAGATAATGGATTCAATGCTCGTGGTGTCTCCAAACCGCACACACGGATTCAGTATCTCCATCCCCTTTGACACCCAGCCCGACGAGGAACTCAGAATCTTGCCCCGACCGACCGATGCTGAACGCGGCGCCTTCGTCCCACTGCCCGAGCTGCCAGAGAACGAGAGGGATAAAATCGCCAGAGTATGGCGGTTCGACCCGGCAGACGTGCCGGAGCCTCCGGCAAAGGAAGTAGTTGAGCCTCCGGTCTTCCCGCTATGGCTGACCGCGGAGGGACGCAGACTGCCGCAGCTTTTCAGAAACCCAGGACACATGAGGGCGATGGTGACCCAAAGAAAGGACCGCATGATCGTGGACACCGTGCTCCGTTGGCGACGAGGCGAGGCATCCATGTTCCCTAGAATAACAGTTGAATTCTCATCAGGAGACAGCGAGCTCGACAGACTCGCAACAAGAACACTCACATTCGAATGGGCAAAATTCTCGGCAGCCGCTAAGATCCCTTCCTCTGCAAACGAGGGCATCACCGCCGTCAGATGGCAATAACCATCGCGATGATCCTAAATAAGGATAGATCCACGGCACACTGCGGCAACTGCTTTATTTAGGTTCATCCATTTTCTGGCAAGCAATTGCAAGCTTTGCTTGGCGCACTCATGCTTGTCTCCTTCTATTTCGTGTCCTGAGGCGCCTTCTCTTTGGGGGGCTGAGGCGGGGGTGTCTCCGCTTCGATGGTCTTGAGGATGTCGGCCTCGGAGAGGAAAATCGTTCCCGGCTTGCCCGGGCCGTTGCCTCGTCCGCCAGCCGTGGAAAACCGGACGGTCACAGGAGGCTGTTTCCTCTGCGCCGCCTTGTCAAAGACCAAGGCAATACGCCCGCCGCCGC